>CAMDNO010000085.1 GCA_945902955.1 Porphyromonas cangingivalis | reverse complement strand
ATTGGGATGCTACAAGTACCGAACCGGGCGATAAATTGCCTTGTGTTACTGCTCCTGTAAAATCGGCTACAAATGCCATCAAATTGCAATGGAATTCGGCTACCGGTGGCGATTGGGCTGCTTTAGTTGCTGGTTTGAGCTGGGCTGTTTACGATTTAGCTGAAATGACGCATGTTAATCTTTGGGTAAACTCACCGGCTAACTTGGCAAAAACTGCATTACCTAAAGTACATTTCGAAGCACATAGCGGAAATCCAAATACAACAGGAAAAATTGAATTAGGAAATTATACTAATGATCTTGTTGCCAATAAATGGACAGAAATTTCCATTCCTTTAGCAGATTTCTGGGCTGCAAAAGCCGAATTTACAGCTAAAGATGTGGTGAAAGGCTTATTCTTCTCGCAAAATGCTGCTGATGCAGTGGAACATACATTATATATCGACGAAATAAGTTTTGCTAAAGTTGTAAACACTGGTTTTTCAAATCCAACAATGCAATCTAATATTGCTGCATATTATGCCAATGGCGAAATTCGTATTGCAAATTATACAGGCAATGTTCGTGTAATGGATTTAGCAGGTAAAGAAGTTGCAACCAAAATAGCAACCAATGGCAAAGTAAATTTGACCTTAAACAAAGGTATTTACATTGTGAACACAAGCATTGGAAATGCAAAATTGATGGTATATTAATGGCTTGAATCAACGATTAGTTTAAAAACGATAAGCTCCCAATGAATAAAAATCATTGGGAGCTTTTTTGTTGAAAAATCAAAAATCAAATTATTAAATCAAATTAAATTTCCAACGTTTGTGTGTCCAAAGCCACAATTCGGGATGTTGCGAAATGTCGACTTCTAATTTTTGCATGTATTTTTCCGAAATGGCAAATTCTGTTTCGGCTTGTGGGTTTTCACACAGCATTTCTATTTTGCAATGATAATAACCACGTTTGGGACGGGTAACGGTGAGAATTAGAACCGGATAATTGAATTTGCGTGCCAATACTTCGGTGCCCACAATCACAGGTGTATTCTGGTTCAAAAATGTCATACTAAATCGAATGCTATCACGCGATGGTCGTTGGTCGCCAACCATAGCAAAAACGCCCTTTTCGCCCGCTTTACTCATTCGGAGCATGGTTTTAAACAAATCGCGCATTTCAATATTTCCCATATTGTATTTCAGGCGTAGGCGATATGTTAAATCGTCGAATTCGACATTTTTAAGTCGTTTGTACACACCATAGAGTGGACTTTCTTTGGGCAAATGAAGTGACATTGCAGAAACCCATTCCCAGTTACCATAATGTGCCATCATCAACATTGCACTTTTATTTTCGGCATAAATTTTTTCGATAAGTTCTACATTTTCGAATGTGATTCGCTTACTCACTTCCTCGGCGGACATATTGATACGATACATGGCTTCGATAAACACATCGCAAAAATAGTGATAAAATTTTCGCTCTATTTTAATAATCTCCAATTTGCTTTTTTCAGGGAACGAGAGCGTTAAATTTTGTCGAACTACTTTGCGTCTGTAGCGAACCACATGATAAACAAGCGGAAAAAGCATATCCGAAATCACATAAAGCACCCTGAGAGGCAATAATGTAACGAGATAGAGTAGGGCGTAGTAGAACTTGAACATAGATTAGTTTATAGTAAATAGTTTACAGTCAATAGTTTGTTATCAATAGTTTAGTTAATAAAATTTGTCAAATTATTATGGGTATTTACAAATTACTAGATGTTTTTATTTTATATGAACTGCAAAGTTACAAAAAAAGTAGTAGTATGTAATTCAGGTAGGAGGTTTTCGTGTTAATAAAAAAAATTGTACTTTTGCATTGCTTAAAAAAAGCGGTCCTGTAGTTCAATGGATAGAACAAGTGTTTCCTAAACACTAGATCCGGGTTCGATTCCCGGCGGGACTACCATTTAAAACGCTATTAATCTGATAATTAGATTGGTAGCGTTTTTGTTTTCGCTTTTGTCCCACCATTTGCACAAATGCTGTATTCTTTTCCAAATGTTTTCAATAAATAATAGCGCCAAAACACGGAATAAAACACCGCCAAAATACGGAATTTGTTGTGTAATTCATTTATTATTAATGGATTAATTTATTTAAATTTTTGCTAAAATAGGTTTTGGCAATATAACTTAGTAACACTGCTCAGCAATCTGGCTTCGTATGCTGTATTATTTACACGATTACCATAAGCAATAAGCTCTAATGGTTTATCTATGGTGCTAAATAACTGAATAAGAAATTGTTTGTCTTTTCCGCGAAGTAACATCGTTCTTTAATTTTGATTGTTTATGGCAATAAAAATATGCTTTGCATCAATAATAAATTGCGACAATAATTTCAAGGTAACCGATAACGGTCGGGTAATTGTGCTCCGTTATCGGGGTGGTTTTATGTAAATTTGCAGCGAAATAAAAAAAAAACAGGGCGTCGATTTTCTGATTTATCTTCGTGTGGCCTTCTCAGGGGCTCGAATGCGGATAAAATGGAAGTTCACGCTTTTTTTGTTTTATGAGTGAGGGCGTTTCCATTAGAAACGCCCTCACTATAATTAATATATTTCTATATTCTCTCCTCATGTGTGAAGTAAACGACCTAATGCTTACATCCCCAACACTTTAAATTCCACTCGTCGGTTTTCGGCTCTTCCTTCGGGCGTTAAGTTGCTGGCTATCCATTTTGTTTGTCCAAAACCAATGGCTTTAAGCTGCTCTGGTTTGGCGCCTTTGCTCACTAAGTATTTCATTACAGCATTTGCTCTGTGGCTGGATAATCGAAGATTGTAAGCAGGATTTCCCTGATTGTCGGTGTGTCCCGAAACCTCGATTTGCAGTTTTGGGTTTTCTACCAAAATAGCCGATACCATGTCGAGTATTTCCAACGATTCGGGGGTCAGGTCTGCAGTTCCGGTATTGAAATTCACGTTTTTGAATTTGAATACTAGGTTCTTGACAATCTTCACAATCGGGTCGAGTACGATTTCTTTTTTCACACCGCGTGGCACGTTTGTAAAATCGACAGTCTGATTTTGAGGAACATATCCGGCGGCAGTTACTTCAACGTTGTAAAGTTTGCCTTCGGGAATAACCACTTTTATCAGTCCGTTGTTGTCGGTTTGCAGGGTTTTGATGAGTTGACCACCGCTTTTAATCAGCATGGTTGCATTTACAGGAGCTAATGTTCCGGCTTCTACTACTTTACAAGTCAATTCAATCCCTTCTATTTCCACTTTTTTCACCACAGGTATTACCACCGTATCTTTTTTGACAACCGGAATAATGGAATCTTTTTTAACTGGTAAAACAACTGGTACTTCTTTTATCGGAGCTGGTTTTACTTTTTTGGCAAACCCAAACTGTACACCAATTTCCAATCCGAAAGCACGCGTTTGTAGTTCGTCGGCACGGTTGGCAAGCGAGTTGAGTGCATCGGCACTTTTAGCCAGAATAAATTCTGCCGGACTAGTTTTTACGTTTTGCAAACCATGCATCAGCTTAGCCCCTGCAAAGAGCGCAATGGTTGGTGTGATTTTGTATTTGGCTCCCAAAGCACCTTCGGCACTGAAGTTGGCAGTTTGTGCGATTTCGCCACTTCCTGTAACTGCTTTATTAGTAGGGTAGAAGTAAGGCGAACCCGGCACATCTACATCAAATAGCAAGGCATTGTAATCGGGATAAAAACCTGTACGTGTTATCGAAGCTGTGTTGCTGTATTTTGCATTTAAGGGTGAGCCATAAGCCACACCAACGGTTGCATACGCACTTAATTTTTCGGTTAGTGCATAATCAATTCCCAACTTCACAGGAATATCCAAGAACATCCTATTCTGTTTTTCGTTAATACCAACCGCAGTTTCTGTCAAATAAAAAGTTTGATTGCCGTTGATGGTCGATTCATATTCCGAAGTCCACAGTTCGTTTTTAAAATCCGTTTTACGCAAAGCATTGTAATTGGTCAATCCCAATCCCAACGAAGCGTTTAAACTCACTTTTTTACCTTGATAAAAAGTATATACCAAATCGCCTCCAAAGTTGTAGCCGAATGCTGTTTTTTCTTCGGCAGCATACTTATCGCTCGTAATGTTTGTACTAAGTGGCGAGCCAAAAAGCCTTATGGAGAAAGGACTTGGTACTACTGTTTCTTGCGCATTTACCAACGTAATTGCTGCAAAGAACAGTGAAATTGCCACACTGAATTTATTTTTATAGTTCATATAAGTTGAATTTTTAAGAAAAAGTTTAAACCACAATAGAAACAATAGTTCATTTTTTTTATAATCTTGAATAAGATAATTTAATCAAAATACCTTAAGGTATTTATCTGTTTTTTTCTATGTATTCTAATGTTTCTATTGTGGTTGATAATTTATTTTATGACAATTTTCTGAATTTGTTTGTAATCACCCAAGCCAATTTCTACATTGTACATACCTGGTAATAAACCTGCAGCATTTACTTGGTAATCAAATTGCGACGAAATAGCATCGTAAGTAAATACGCGTTGCAACACACCACTTTGGTTGAAAATGCGAACGGTCAGTTTTCCTTCGAACGCATTGGTCATATTTACCATAAAGTTACCATTATTCATGGTTGGTGCTGCTTTGGCAGCAATGGTTTTGAGCACTACGGACTTGCTTGCCGAATTAGTTGTACATGCATTCAAGTCCGTGATATTCACCATGTAAGTTGCATTCATATTCGATGGAGGCAATACCAAGAACTGACGATCGGTTACTATTCCTGCCGGAAGCGGCGAGCCATCCGCATACGTCCAACGATAAGCTGTGTACAAATTATCGGTATTATCCACCACCAAAATGGAGATGTATTCCGATTTTTTCTTTTCGAACACCACCGGAATGGTTACCGTATGTAGCTGTACTGTAATAGTTTCCGAAATATTCTCGCAACCCGTAGCGGCATTTTTCACATACAAACTGTAGTTTCCTGCTCCTCCAACGGGTACTTTGTACTGATTCGAAGTTTCGCCCGGAATATCATTTCCGTTCAATTTCCATTGGTACGAAAGTGCATTGTCGAAATTTGTACACACTATATTGTCGTTCGGACAAAGTTTCAAGGTGTTGTTCGAAGTGGATTGCCCTGCAATAGCTGGTTTCGCCGGTATTGCATTGATTGTCAACGTAACTTCGGTGCGTGTTGTACTTGCATTTGTACCATCCCAACTTTCAGCATAATACTTACCTGTTACCAAAGCCGTAGTACTAGCTAAATCCGTTCCTCCAGTTGCTACCGTGTACCAACGAATGTTCGAACCTGCTGGTGCTGTTGCTTGTAAATCGGCCACAGTTCCACTTCCGCAAACTGCCTGAGCTGCTGCGGCTAAAGGTGCCGAGAGTGTGAGCTGAATGCTGCGAATGCCTTTAGCTGGTCCAAGTTGGAACGTTACACTCCGTGTTGCAACTACTGCAGCAGCATTTGTATTCTGATACTGAATGCTTCTGAAAATAGCTTCGTATTGTTCTACGGTAGCTATACCGTTTAGCATTAAAACGCCCGAAACTGCATCGTAATCAGCTTTAATATTTTGAGTAGATGAGCTGATTTTTCTACCGGAAACAGGTTGATATGTGCCTGTAACTCCATTCAATTCAGTTGGATATAGTAATTGATCTTCGGAGGCAATAAAGCCGGGATTGAAATATACTATTGCGCCAGGATATAAATCGTTGCGTGGCACACCCGAAATAACCAAAGCTGGATCAATTACGGCAGGTCCGCTGCCAATTACTTTAATGGTAGCTCCTGCACTTATTTCCAATACCGGAAGCGGGATTACTGCCAAACCAACTATTGCATTGGTACTTCCACTTACGTTTGTTGCTGTAACAGTATAATTAGTCATTTCTGAAAGTGCTGTTGGTATTCCCGAAATTACCCCGGTTGTGGTATTCAGTGTTATGCCTACAGGTAATTCAGGGCTAATACTATAACTATCAACAGTGTTTGTAACGGTTGGTATTAAGTTTATATTGTCGGTATTTATAAATGCAATTACCGGATTTGGAGAATAACTTAAAGCCTTTGGTGCTGGTATACTTGTCGTAAATGAAACTTCTTCACCATAAACCGTATTTACAGAATTAGTTGCAAACGCACGCACATAATATTTTGTACCTGCTGTTAATCCGGTTATATTAGCCGTAAATGCTCCGGTTGCCGAAATAGCACCTTTATTTACTTTTCTATCTTCCGTAGCAGGCATTCCTGTTGTATTCCAACACACACCATAAGCCGTTGGATTAGAAGTTCCCAAAGCAGTAATATTTCCATTTCCGATAGCAGTTGTTTGTGTAATTGCTGTTACAGCTTGTGTGGTTACAGTTGGGGCAATATTTGGTATTTCAATCCCTTTTATCACAACGGATATTGCCTTTGGAACTATAACATTATTGGAATAAGTAACAGGAAATGTTGGGTAATTGACACCTGTATTTTTCTTTGCTGTATTGGTTGACATATTTATTGCAACGCCAGTATTTACATAATTAAACGCAGATTTTATATTTATTGTACCTGAAGTTGGATTGCCTATAATTGCAACAGCATAACCTTTGCCAATAACTGATAAAGAGCCTGTTGGAACTTCGAATGAAACATATTCATCTATGCCACCTATTACTGGCATCTCCGCTGTTTCGTAAAGTAAAGCTTTTGTTGAAAAATCATACAATGCCATTTTTACTTTTCCTCCTTGCGAACTAGCATCGATATTCACTCCCAATTCAGTTAAATCATAATTTGAAGAGTTTGGAACCTGAAATAAAATATATAACATTGTTTCATTATCAATGGAATTTATTCCTTCACTTTCGTTGAATTTGATAATATTAGCTGTGCCAACAGGATCGGGTGCAGCCAATGTTTTAAATGTTACTTCTTCACCATAAACTGTATTCACCGAATTGGTTGCAAATGCTCTTACTTTGTAAGTGGTATTAGCAGTTAATCCCGTCATGTCAGCCGTAAATGCTCCGGTTGCCGAAATAGCTCCTTTGTCTGTTTTGCTATCAGCCGTAGTTGGTGAGCCAGCCGTATTCCAGCACACGCCATAAGCCGTTGGGTTCGAAGTTCCTAAAGACGTAATGTTTCCATTTCCGGTAGCTGCTGTTTGCGTAATTGCTGTTACAGCTTGTGTGGTTACGGTTGGGGCGGCAACCGGTATAGGATTTACCGTTAATGTAAATGTACCCGTAATGCTTCCTGCTGTATTGGTAGCCGTAATGGTATATTCAGTTAATGCTGAAAGTGCCGTTGGAACACCTGAAATAACTCCGGTAGTTTCATTTAGTGTAACGCCTGCTGGTAAAGCTGGAGTAATACTATAACTGTCAATCGGAATTATTGATTCTTCGGTAGAAGCTTTTGCTTTATTCACCAATGGTTTAACACCACTCGCTACTGAACCAGTTACGGTTGGCGTTGAATTTACATTGGTTGTGTTGATAATAGCTACTACAGGATTTGGGCTATAGCTCAATGCCGTGGGTACTGGTACATCATCAAGGGTTGTATATGTAACTTCTTCACCATAACCAGTGTTTGAGCAATTCGTAGCATACGCACGTACATAATATTTTGTAGAAGGTGCACCATATATTGCACTTGTAAATACACCTGTGCCTGAACCGTTTGCTGTTTTTGTATCACTAATGGTTGGAGATCCGGTTGTATTCCAACAAACTCCACGAGCCGTAATGACTGCTCCGCCATCAGAAGTTATATTTCCGCCGCTTGCTGCAGAATTTTTGGTAATATCCGTTATTGCAGTTGTAGTAACCGTAGGTGCAACAGGCGCTTTGTCAACTCCTTTTATTACCAGCGACATTGCTCTATATTGAGCATTGTTAATGATATATGCCTCTGGGAATGTTGGATAAGTTATACCTGTCATAACCGTAGAACTTGTATTCACATTTGTTGCAACGCCTAAATTCACAAAAGCACTTGCTGCTTTCATGACTATATTGCCTGATGCCGCATTGGCAATTACAGCAACTTGATACGTTCCGCTTGGTAATGCTAATGATCCTGTAGGTATCGCATAAGATACGTATTCATTTACACCTCCCGTTACTGTTATTTCGGGTGTTTGATATAACAATGCTTTTGCTGTATTGGTGTAAATTGCCATTTTGATTTTTCCAGCTGCTGAAGTTGCATCAATATTCGCTCCTAATTCCGACAAATCATAATTCGAACAATTTGGAATTGTAAATTGTACAAATTTCATTAATGTTGAGGGTGAAAAGGAATGCAGTCCATCACTTTCATTAAATTTAAGAATATTGGTTGTTCCAACTGGATCTGCTGCCAAGGTAGTAAACGTTACCTCTTCTCCATAAACAGTATTCACCGAATTAGTAGCAAAAGCTCTCACTTTATAGGTTGTATTAGCAGTTAATCCGGTCATCTCAGCCGTAAAAGCACCAGTTGCAGAAATTGCTCCTTTATCCGTTTTGCTATCAGCCGTTGTAGGTGAGCCAGCCGTGTTCCAACAAATACCATAAGCCGTTGGATTGGCTGAACCTAAAGCAGTTATGTTTCCGTTTCCGGTAGCAGTGGTTTGAGCTATTGCTGTTACAGCTTGGGTGGTTACGGTTGGGGCGGTGGCTGGAGGTGGAGGAGTAAATGTCATTACTCGGTTGCCAGTACCACTTGATGCAACTGCCACAAACATACCATTGCCGAAAGTTACTCCCATCCAAGAGTTATCAGCAGCAGAAGTCATAGTTGTCCAAGTGATACCATCAGTACTTTTCATTGCACGGTTACCTGTACCACTGGAAGAAATAGCTACAAATAAGCCATTGCCGAAAGTAACACTTCGCCAAGAATTCTCAGCAGCAGCAGTTCGGGTAGTCCAATTGATACCATCTGAGCTGGTCATTATCCGACTATTTGCACCAGAACCTGATACCGCAACAAATAAACCATTGCCAAAGGTTACCCCAAACACAGTATTCACACTAGCAGCAGTTTGTGTTGTCCAAGTAATTCCATCGGGGCTGATCATTACTGCATTCGAACTTGCAGCTACAAACAAACCATTGCCATAAGTTATTGCACCCCAATATTCAGAAGCAGAAGTTATTTGGGCCGTCCAGGTGATACCATCTTGGCTGGTCATTACTCTATTGTTATAACCTGAACTGGCTACAGCAACAAACAAACCATTGCCATAAGTTACACTTCGCCAACTATTTCCAGGAGATGTGCGAGATGTCCAAGTAATGCCATCAGAGCTTGTCATTACTTTGTTGCCTACACCATCAGAAGCAACTGCCACAAATAGTCCATTGCCAAAGGTTACACTACTCCAATTATTATCTAATGCAGAAGCGCGTTCTGTCCAATCAATGCCATTGGTACTTGTCATTACCCTACTGCCTGTACCTGTACTTGCTACAGCTACAAATAAACCATTGCCGTAAGTTATACTTTGCCATTCATTATCTGAAGCAGAAGTGCGGGAAACCCATTCGGAAGTTTGAGTACTTGCAGTAGTAGTAAACGTTACTTCCTCACCATAAACAGTATTCACCGAATTAGTAGCAAAAGCTCTCACTTTGTAAGTTGTACCTGCTGTTAATCCTGTCATATCAGCGGTAAATGCTCCGGTTGCCGAAATGGCACCTTTGTCCGTTTTGCTATCAGCCGTTGTTGGTGAACCAGCCGTGTTCCAACAAACACCATAAGCGGTTGGATTGGCAGAGCCTAAAGCAGTAATGTTTCCATTTCCGGTTGCAGTTTGTTGGCTTATCGCTGTTACAGCTTGCGTGGTTACGGTTGGAGCGGTGGCAACTGGTGCAGGAGTCCATGTCATTACTCTATTTCCAGTACCAGAATTTGCAACAGCCACAAACATACCATTACCGTAAGTTACACTTTTCCAATTATTATCTGTAGCAGAAGCCATAGTTGTCCAAGTGATACCATCAGTACTTGTCATTACACGGTTGCCTGAACCTGTTTTCGATACAGCTACAAATTTTCCATTGCCGTAAATTATACTGTACCAATCATTATCTGCCGCTGAATTTCGGGATGTCCACGTAATACCATCCGGGCTAGTCATTACTCTGTTACCTGTACCATTAGCCGATACCGCTACAAATAATCCATTTCCGTAGCAAACGCTTGTCCAATAATTGCTTGTAGCAGAAGTATGGGCAGACCAAGTGATACCATCAGTGCTTGTCATCGCACTTGCATTATATCCATCTAAGGCAACAAACAAACCATTGCCATAAGTTACACTTGTCCATGTCCTTGATGCTGCAGGGGTGCGGGATGTCCATGTGATACCATCGGGACTGGTCATAATACCATTTGAAGCTAAAGCAACAAACAAACCATTGCCATAAGTTACACTTTCCCAACTATTTATTCCAGAGGAAGTTCTCATAGTCCAGGTAATGCCATCGGGGCTACTCATTAATTGATTAGCAATACCGGTATTCGATACAGCAACATATAGACCATTGCCATAAGTTAAACTAGTAAAGCTAAGTTCTGCCGGAGTAGCTCTTGATGTCCAAATAATACCATCAGGGCTTGTCATTACCCTGTTACCTGTACCTGAGCTGGCTACAGCTACAAATAAACCATTGCCGTATGTTACGCTTGTCCAATAATTATCTGCCGCAGAAGTCCGAGAAACCCATGGGTTTTCTGCTTGCGCTGCTAAAGTCGAAAGAAACAGCAAAACTAGCGCTGTTTTCATAAATGATAATCGCCTCAAAAGAGGAATTGGGGGGTAATGTTGTTTTGTCATAATGAATTGATTGATTGTATACTTTGTATTTTAACTTTACATTTGTAGTAATTAATTCGTGAGCCGTCTTTTTTTAATATATGCCTTGTCGTAATTTTATAAATTCACATTAATTGTAATTATTACAAAAATATAATATTATTAACGAGAAAGTAAAATAATTGTTCATTCTACTTATTTTGAGCTTTTAGCTTCAGACAATTTAATATACAGCACAAAGAACGAGTTTTATTATTTTAAAAAAATAGCTTGTTAACGTTTTGCTAACAAAAAAATGTGTTTTTTTTTACAGCATGGGGTTGAAACCCCATGCTCGCAAAATCGGTCGTCGCGATGCGACTTGAAGAGAGCTGGTGGCTTCTCTACAAGTGGCATCGCCACGACCGATTTCCTTCCTTAGGGTTTCAACAACTGCCCCAAGCCCCTTGTTTATCCCGTCCCGATAGCTATTGGGACGGGAGGGTGTGCAATAGCTTCGAAGAAAAAAAAACAAGCCAACCGGAAAGTAATTGAACTCCCGATTGACTCATTTAATTTGATAATAGACGCATGCCAAAAAGCAAATAGCTACCTCCCTCTACAACTGTACTTCGCTAATATAATAGCTTCCCGATTTTTGTATGCCATCCGGTTTACTATAATACATCCAGCAATGCACTTTCTGGCCAGCCCATTCGGCAGGCAACTCTATTTCAGCTGTTTTGGCTACACTTTCGGCACCGTCCTGCTCCAGTACCGACTCGTTCCAGTTGGCAACAAAGAAAACAAAATTGACCGATGAATAAAGCTTTTGTGTTTCACCGTGCTTGTTCACCCAGTCAATTTTCACTGTTGTGCCAGCCTTTACCGTAGCAGTGGCTTCTTTTACACATTCTAAAGTGCCCCCAGCTACTGTTAGCTTACTGAAATCGATACTGAAATTAGAGACATCGCCCTTTACAGCATACTTCAAAGCCAATGATACGGCTTGATTATAACCGCCATTTCCACTGAACGTAGTCTTAAACAGCTCACGCAATCCGACCATAAATGCCAGTACAAAAGCAAATTTTGTACGCTGACTCACTTGCTTGTCCGTTTGCGGATTGGACGGTGCTCTAAAAACTTTCAAAACACTTTTGCCGCTTTTTTTGATGGTGGAAGCTACGGCGCTACCATGACGACCAGAAATTGTTCCGAACGTCGTTGAATTAAACTCTGCCATTTTTTTCTTTTTTATTTAAAGGGTTATTTACTGTGATAATTAATCGAAATTCAGCACTAGGCTGATGAAGTATATTTTTTTTCATGCTGTGAAATTTATAAATAAATATTGAAAGTAATAATAAATAGAACTACCGACGACGGAGGGGGACGCGAAAGGAAAAGACCCCAAACTCCTAAAGGAATTTTAAGCGTGGAGTGAATCAGTATCTGCTCTGCCGAATAACTTATGGTTGCAGCACATATCCTTATGCAGAATATAAATAAAGTAGCGAGGCAATATTTACTGAGAAAAGTGAATAACATCATATTATATTTCTTTGCGTGCAGCACAAAAAAAATGCAGCACAGTTTTGATTAAAAACTTATGCTGCAAAAGTAATAGGGGCATTTGAGGGCGGAAAGGGAGGCGTACACCCTATTTCAATTCTGTAAGAAATTGTTATTTAGTTGTTTGTGTTTTTTACACCGAAAGGCGTACTCCTTATTTAATGTCATTATAGTCTTTTTCCACCTTTTCCTTGTGTTTATTGGCTGTATAACGGCTACTATTTTCATCTGAATAATCAGCCAAAATATTGACATTTCCTCTTACTGCTCGCTCGTTGGACTCAAACCAATTGGCTAATTCTATATTACGTGATTTGATAATTTTGAAGTAATTTTTATCCAAAAAATTTACATAGCCTAAAAAATCAAGCATAGCAATACAATAGGGTAGATTATTGCACAACAAGAGTTCGACCAATTTCTGCTGATTAACGGAGGTGAGTACTTTCATCTTAGGAATTTTAAAAAATCCATGCTGACGCAATTGCTCTGTTAGGGTATCAAGGCGTGTTTCAATTATCGTTTTCGGTTCTTGTTTAATCTCATCTGCCTGAATAATATCCAAGCTTGGCATCGCTGCTTTTATTGAAGTGTCATTATGTGTTGGAGTTAATCTGGTTACGAGTTTATTATGCACTAACTTATGATATATTTTTGTCAATAAAAGCAATCTGTTAGCCGAAAAAACATGCAAACAATTATTTTCCTTGCTTGACCCATAACATTGGTTTAATTCTGCCAAGGAATCCAAACGAGGATGTGCCACATAATCATCTCCATAAATTTCTATCAGTAAATCCGATAAAATTATTTCATTTTCGTACTCCAACACAATCTCCTTTCCTGTCAGATGTTTATAGCGTTTCATAATCATATCCGGACCATAGTAAGGTCTATTCTGATTCCATGAAACAGGACGCAAACCTTCGGTGCAGAGAGCCTTTACCTTTGCACAGTATTTCTCTATAAAAACATGCTCCTCTTCATCGGCAAACTCTTGTACCTTTTTCTTGGAGTAAATTCCCATATTGTAAATTTGAGTACCTTCGTTAAATCTATCGCATTGGTAATGCACAAAAAACACTTCGTGGAAAGATGGCAGACTGTTTATCATTGGGTTAATATGATTTTAAATGGTTAATGAGGTTGCGCCACTTACAGAGAAATTTGAAGTAACCCAATAATTGAAATGGTCTGCAAATTTAGTAAAAATGTTTTATCTTTAGCGCAATTAATAAGAATAAAATTTATCGTTTGTTTGGATTGGATTGTTTGGATTGTAACCGCTGACTGGGTTGGTGCAGACAATTCGGGTCACGCATACCGATTGAACTTGCGTTGGGTTTTAACCCAATGCAATCTCAAATGCATTTTTATATCCCTTGCTGCGCTGCGGGATGACAAAGCAACAAAGGAGATTACATTCCGTCGCCCCACCGATAAGCATAACATTATCCTTCGTTTGGCGACGGTGCAAAATGCCCATCGAACCCGTCGCACGATAAACTCCATTATTGCAATAAATGTTGGCGACGGTAATTGTCTACAAAATGAACCTTGTCATTTCTATGGCACATCCCGCCAAAGCGGGGCCGGAGGGAGAAATATAATCTTCTTCAAAACACCGAAGGTGTTAAATGTACTTAACCCACAATGAAATTGTGGGATGATGCAATCCCTACCACCATACGACCCCGAAAGGGGTCGAACAACATCCTCGAATGGCATTTTTTTCTCTATCGATATATGACACCTACGGTGTCGGTTCGGATTGTAGTCTACACCACTTCCACCTTCAACCCCAACCCTAATTTCTGTGTATTGTCATTCAGAGCGAAGTGTGGAATCTCCAACTGTCGTTTCTTTTTATCGGTGGACGAATGGGTGAGTATAAGATAACCGCCTGGAAGTTCGTGTTGATTAATGGGTTATGCATAACTTAAAAATTTATTCATCCCCAAAGCAATTAATTTAAAGCAATTACCCAAAGTTCAAATGAATTGATTCTACAATATACAGATAAAAAAAAGAGCCTATTAAGGCTCTTAATCAAATTTCTTTTTCATGTAACAATAAACTTTTCCGTAAAGATTGTTTTCAATAGCTTCTGGAGTTCCATGTTGAATATCGTTAAATTCGCCTAGTTTGCTCGTCCAGCATCCGTTATTTAACTCTCTTGAAGCATGAGTCCACTCATTTGTTTGGTCATTCATATATAATGCGACCTTCTTAAATCCATCTTCATGTTCACTCGAATTACATTTTGAATATCCATGATATTCAAAAGCTTTTTTTAAACAATCAGGATCAAGACCTTCTGGTATTTCAGGAGGCCACCAAACAACACAATCCAAGTTGGGTTTGCCAAGATAAGGTGGTTGCATCCAACGTTCATCATATTTACAAGCCCATGCAATACAATTGTAATTTGGGGTTGCCTTACTCGTAACCTTAAAATTTTTATCTTGTATCAGCTTAGGAAATGCTTGGATTAATAAGCGTTTTATTTCTTCAACTCTTTCACCCATAACTTGCAAGCATCAGAAATAGTAGTGTTAGGATTGTCTGTAATCTTACGATTACAGATAAGATTGAGAGCCCATACGAGCGTTGAAGGCTTATTCTCAATTTCTTCAATTATAAAAGGAATTGCTGATTGCCCCATTGCTACAATTGCCTGAAAATCTTCATTTTCAATAATTGATTTAGTAGACGAAAGAAATAAAGTCTTTTTCTGCCAATTTAGTAAATGGCTTTGAAACCTAAATTTGTTAAAAAATAATGAACCATCATTTTTGTCTACTGACTTTATGTATTCTGAAGTTCTATTATTTGAAGTAATTGTCAATATACCACTGTGATTATCTATGTCAGAATACGCAAATGTTGATGACGTAGATAACAACCCAACTGCAAGAGTGAGAGGTTTTAATTTATTTGATAGTTGGACTAATTGCATAAATCTATAGTTTTCTGTGTTATATTGCCAAAAAAGATTTCATTCTTAATACCACGCAAGATTTCCATGTTTTCAGCTAGAGTTTCTTTGTTAAAAATTAGGCGTTGTCTATCTAATATATCTATATCAAATGTGTATGCAAAACTATTTGCACGCTCATTTTCTATATTTTGATTAACAATAGAATAAATATCAGTATTGGGCACATCCATTAATAAACGGAAACCATATTGCCGCAAAGGATATGGTAGTTGATTATCTTCACTACTTGAAATTAATGTTTTAAAGTAATCTTGAGGATAATCAAAATTGTCAAATAGAAATCGATTAATAAACCGAATAGAAATACGACTAACTTCAGTATTTATTAAAATATCAGTTAATGAAGATATTGCATCTAATGCAGATTCTTTGAATTTTACCCAACCTTGATATGGACGTTCATCTATATAAGTAATTGTGCCTTCAGAAATTTCTAATTTGATTTTTTGATCCACGGTACAATACAAATAGCTTCCAATTTTGGCATCAGAAGTTCCTGTTATTTTTGACACACCTAATGGTATTGAAGTTCCACCTAAATCAATACCTACCTGAATATTATCTTTCCGTATTGGAAAGTAATGCTTCAAGATAACATCATATTTTAGGAAATCATTCAACTTGATGCCTGATGAGTTGAACTTCAATTGAAATAAAGCGACAACAATAGGTGGATTATTGAGATTTGGCCAGTTTTTCATTTATTGATCAATGTACTGCAAATGTACTGCAAAATTACATTTTTTAGTTGAAAGTACAAAACAAGATATATCCATATTCAAAAACAAATTAGAGGGAAATAAGTTTGAAAAAATCATATCTAATTAAAGTTTTGCCTTTTTTCTTTTCAATCTTAGAAAATGTTTTCACGCTAACGATCCTACCTAAAACAGGCAGGACAGGATAACAAAGCTATTGTGTGAGAGAGGAATTCCGTCGCCCGACCATCTCAGATTACATTACCATTCAATCGGCAACGGTGCAAAGCGCCCTTCGAACCCAGTGCGAACAGAGAGGGTGTCTCTTCGAGAGACGCCCTCTCTGATAATCCACTCTTCAAAACGCCGGAGTCGTTTACTGTGCGTATGGAACATTCCGATTTATCGGAAACCCGCAATGAAATTGGAGGATGTTGCAATGCCCTACCACCTTACGACCCCGAAAGGGGTCGAACAACACCATCGAATGGCATTTTTTCTACCGATATAAATCACCTACGGCATAGGTTCGGATTGTAGCTTACACCACTTCAACCTTCAACTCCAGCCCTAATTTCTGAGTATTGTCATTCAGAGCGAAGCGTGGAATCTCCAACTGTCGTTTCTTTTTATCGGTGGACGAATGGGTAAGGATAAGATAACCGCCTGGAAGTTCGTGTTGGTTGTAAAAATCATCGCGGGTTTTAGTGAAAATAATTTTGAATGTCAGTTTGTAAATTCCAAAAATAGTTGTTACTTTGTATTATGGATAAAATAGGTCAAATAGAAATTCGTGTTACAGGCAATGTTGGAAACATGGAGCTGACTCCTGATAATTATGATATTAGAGAGATTATTTCTATGCTTGAAAACGCTGAAAATTTACTATATCCAACAAATAAAAAAGACCGTCCTACAATAAGTTATAGTATTGAAAATGGTTCTGTTAGGCATATATTCAAAACATCAATTCAATATATTATTGGATTCAATGCCATAATAGGGCAAGTGCATCAAATGCAAAGTGTTGATTTTCT
>CAMDNO010000084.1 GCA_945902955.1 Porphyromonas cangingivalis | reverse complement strand
AAAAGATAATTTTAAAAATCACAAAATGTGTTTTAATGTCGCCAATTGTATGTCTATGTAATTTTAGTCAAAATATCTGAAGATAAAAACTTAGAAAAATCAAATAAAAGAGTTAATAGAATATATGGAGGTAATTTATTACTAAATATTGGCCCCGATGGCAATGGTAATGTGCCCCCAAAATCAATTGAAATTTTATTAGAAGTTGGTAAAATGCTTAAAAATGTAAAATAATTAGTCTGTTGTAAAGCGTTGTAAAATAATATATTGTAAATAAATATTCATTTTTATAGAATTGACTAAGGGATATTCATTTTTATACTGGAATGGAAACGGTCGTTCCATTTTGTAAAACGCGTGGCGTGGAAATGGATATAACGTGTGTTTTGCATCCAAAGTACCTGCACTGGATTGCCCGATTTTGCACCGCGTACTGCAAATGGGCGCACATTATCTTTGGTTGAACCTTTGGTAATAAATTCAATTTTCCACGATTTTCCACCATTGGCAGTTACCCATTTTTCAATTTCGAAAACTGAATCGCGCTTCACCGACAAATAAAGGATATTAGGGTCTTCTTTGTCGATACTCATACCTCCTGAATAATTTGGTTCTGGCTCTTCCTTACCTACAGGCGTTTTCGGGAACCATTTTCCTGAATTTATCAATTCATAATTTTTCCATTTTTTACCATCCCAGCGTGCGTAGCAGTAAATATGCGTGGTGTCGTTCGGGAATTTCGCATAAGCAATAACTGGATTGCCTTTTTGATCTTCGGCAATATCCCAGTTCCATGCTTTTACACCCGAAGGTAAAGCATTGTAAACCATATCAGTCTGACCAGGCGACATGGGTAATTTCGAAATATCCGTAATTTTCTGACCATTCGCTTTGTAAAAAGCACCATCACGATAGGCAGCATAATAAATGCTGTTGGTTTTCTCATTTCGTGGATGGCCATCGGTAAAAACAAAGTGGATTTTATTCACTCCATTTGAGTATATTTTGGTATAAGGTCGGCGAAACTTATAAATAGGATCGGGCATAAAATAGACTTGACCTGCATCCCAGTTTTTACCATTATCGGCTGAACTTGTAAATGTTGGTTTACCATCGTGTCCTCTCCAAAAAAGGTAAAATTTCCCATTTTCTTTGCTTAGTTTAATGGGATTTGTATAGCAATGTTTGGCTTTGTTACCCAGTTCGGGGTAAATTTTCGCATCGTTAAAACGTAACACCTGTGTATCTTCCCATTCCGAAATATCCTCCGGATTTTTTGCACGAACAAGGTATAATGGCATATCAGGCATCATGTGTAGGTTGTAAGTTACCATCAGTCGACCTTGTTCATCAAAAATCAAAGAAGGAGTGTTGTGATCATCAACTTCTATATTTTGTGCAATTATGTGTGTTTCAATTTTAGCCGATTTATGGTCGTAAAAACCAACCACAATATCGCCAAAATTAGTAATCCAACCCATGTAGGTTCGTTGGTGCTGACCTTCGTAATAAACAGACCGTGGGTCGGAAAACCAGCACCAACTGCCGTTAGAAGTTGCTGACTGATAGCTTTCGCTGTCATTTCCGGAATTTTTAATACACGAAGTTTTTACATTTTGTGCCGAAACAACAAGGTTGAGTAGTGAGAATATGATTAATAAATTAAAGCGCATATAGTTGATATTTAAAAGGTTCTAGTTACTTTTCCATGCAGCTAATTTGTCGTAATTAACAAACTGGTTATGTTCTCGCTCCATAGCTTGCTCAAATAGTTTTTTCATTTTAGCAGACGCATTCTGATATGCCGGTTCATTGTAAACGTTTTTTGTTTCGAGTGGATCTTTCTCGTAATCGTACATTTCAACAGCTTTGATTTTTGCAACGCTAAAAGGTTTTTCGGCAGTATAATTATCGCCAAACCATACTGTATACCGATACTGTTTGGTACGAATGGAATAGCCCATAATAGCACCGTTGGAACGAGGATACTGACTAAATGCATATTCTCGCAATTCAGCAGTTGGTTTTTTCATGGCAGGCGTTAAACTGATACCGTCTAAATAGTTGGGTGCTGGAATGCCAGTCAAATCGCACAATGTAGGAAATACATCAACAAATTCGCATTGAGTAGTTGGTTTTGTGTTTTTTGTAAATCCGGCTGCTTTAATGATAAGTGGCACACGCGTTGCTTGTTCAAAATTGGTATGTTTATTCCACAAACCATGGTCGCCCAAATGCCAGCCATGATCGCCCCATAACACCACAATTGTATTTTCGGCCAGACCTAGACGTTCTAATTCATCAAGAACTTTTTGAAGCTGAGCATCCATATATGAAGCGGCAGCATAGTAGCCATGTAGCAGTTCTTTTTGTTGATCTTCCGATAAATGTTTTTGTACGTCATCTGAATAACTATCAAACTTTGGGATGTCAGTATAATTTTTCAACTCGCCAGACGAGGTATATGCAATGTCAGGACTACCTTCCGCTTTTTTCTGAAAAGGAGCAATCTGAAATTGATTTCTCTTGTATAAATCCCAGTATTTTTTTGGTGCTACAAATGGCAAATGCGGTTTTGTAAATCCAACAGCCAAGAAAAATGGCTTTCCTTTATCTTTCAGTTGATGCATCAGTTTAATTCCTTCTTCGGCACACACACCATCAAAAAATGTATTGTCGGGTACATCTGCACATTCAGTTGCCGGTCCTCTTTTTCCTTTTTCAGGTCGAGAGTTAGCATACATTATGGCATTTACTTTCGCATAAGGTAGTGTCCATGATGGCGCATCGTGTTCCGGTCCCGCACTTTCGATATGGAATATTTTTCCGGTTGCAGCCGTTTCGTAACCGTTTTTTTTGAAATATTCCGGCATGCTTACCGCATTGGAATTTGCTTGTCTGAAATCGGTTACCAAGTCCCATACTTTTGTTTTATCGGGGCGCATTCCGGTCAAAAGGCTGGCACGAGTAGCAGCACTGATGGCTTGCTGGCAATAGCTATTTTGGAATGTAGCACCTTCACGCGCCAATTTATCCATGGCAGGAGTTATAGCTATGTTTTCACCATAAGCCGACATTATTGGTTTTAAATCATCGACTGCAATAAATAAGATATTAGGTTTCTTTGTGTTTTTTGCTAGTGAACCGGCAAATCCATACGCCGACGTTAGAAATAGACCTAAGGCTAGAAAATTAGATGTTTTGTTTGTCAACATGGTTTAATTTTTTATTTTTTTTATTCAGATTTTTATTTTTTCAAAAGTACACCCGATTTAATTGTATTACTGTCAAATACTTTAACAATATAAGATCCTTTTTTTAAAATATGGATATTTATTTTTCTGTCAGAGCAATCAATAAATTTGAGCTGCAATTTACCTGTTAAATCGGAAACTTCCAAATTATACGGTTTTTCTATCTCATCCAAATAGATAAAATCGCCCGCAGGATTGGGATAAAACTCAATTTTCTTGTTTGAATTTACAGCATTTACAGCACTTGGAGCAGCAGGTCGCCCATCGGGGAAATACCTGTCGATAATTTTTTGCATGGCATTTACAGCCGAATCGCCCTGAGCAGTATTATAAACCGAAAGCCAGACCTTATAAAATCCCTCACCATAATACGGACTATCGCCGGTGCCAATTGTTCCGGGATAAATTACACGAGCATGTGTTTGAAACTGTTCGTTGTTACGTGGAATAATTGATTTATAATATAGTAGCCTGTCGTAAATCTCCACCGAAGGTTGAAGACCTGCAGAAGCAATTGTCGATTTCAAATTAGTACCATTAACGGGTTGTATGCCCCAAAAATGTATAAGTGGCGTTAAATCCACACCGGCATTTTTCGACAATCTAAGAATGCGATTGTCTGTAGGGTCGGTATTGGTTGGGTAGGTAATTCCCTTTTCATAATCTTCGTGTACTGATTTCCAAAAATCACTTAGTACATCCCAGCCAAAAAGATGAACAATTTCGGCATATTTACCATATCCGCGATGTTGGTATTTCATCTCATCTTTAGTAGAACCCGAATTATCCATAGCTTTGTTTTTTCTAAAATTTGGAGTAACCATCCACATTAGGGCTGCCTGAGGAATCGAAATTTGGGATTTACTGTCCACCGACAACGAAAATGCTTTGTTGAGTTCCATGTTGAATTTTCGGTTTTGCATGGCAACAAAAAGAAAGTTTACAGCTGCTTCTGTTTCGCCGGTAAATTTGGTGAACGATTGAGCGTGCCCCAATTCATGAAAAACAGTATAGTCGGTTGTTTGCGGCCCTTTCAGTGTAAAATGGTTTTTATTTCCGGTTTCTACAGCAGTAGGGGTGTACGGATAATTGGATTGCGGATAGCCCGGAAAATTAGCAGTTCCACGATACATAACATCTATTTGTAAATACAACACTGTTCTGTTCCGAACCAACGGAAGTCCAAACAATTCGGAAACAGCATCCATTCCTTTGTCCCAATCATTCATCAATGTAACCGGATTGTCGTAATTATAAATCCAGCTGGTTGGCACCTGCATCATAAACTTATCCGATTCAAAATCTGCCCACGGTCCGGGTTTTTTGCGCTCAATATTTCGCCAGTTTTCGAGTGTTGTTTTATCAAAACTTCGTGCCGAAAAGAAGGGCGATTCCACAGCGTTCTTTATTTGCACATCCACAAGCCCATAGTTCGCAAGATAGGGAACATCTATGTAAATGCCTCCGCCTAAAGGATTTGAGACAGCTGTAATTGTGTCGGTTATCGAAAAAACAAGACTAACTCTGTCGAAACGTTTCACGGTAGTTTTAGCTACTAAATCCCACGAATGTGCACCAACACGAACTTTAAATCCCTTATTTACCAATGCTAATGGAACTTTTACATAAACCACAGTGCCCGGAGCAAGATAACAGCCTGTTGGTCGGCGTGCCGCATTGTTTGCATACATCACAGGGCTACCCCAGTCTTTTGGTACTGAAGCATTTATTTTTACAATTTTGGTAATTGTTGAATCGGCAGGTGCAGCCACTGCTCCCGGGAAATAGGTGGATGATTCGAATTTAAAGTCTTTGAAAATGGCGGGATTACGCTTCAAATTTGCACTTGTATACGCATAATCTATCAATCCTTGTTGAAGCTCAAACATGGCTTGCACAAGTTCAAAACCGGTAATTGTTGCTCTTGTAAAACCGGCTTTGGTTGAACTGTTTATAAAAATAGCACCTTTGTATTTGTCGTACGAACGAACAACCTCAAAAGCTTGTAAAATAATGGAATCGGCACTTCCGAGTAGCGACACATTGTTTTTTATAGTTGTGTAATGTGTTTTTATTTCGGTAGCATTTAAAACTGTAGTGCCGGTATTGTGATTCTTTAATTTCTGTAAAGCAATTGAAAGGTCACTCACAGCCGAAAAAACATTGCCAGCAGCCAGCAGCAAAACAACTATGATAACTGCTTCAAACAACTTTGGTAATTTTCTTAAAGTCATAAATTCGAGAATTTTTGGGGTTGATTAATTTGAACCTACTCATTTACTAAATTAAAGGAAATTTTGTAAATTATTGATTTTACAAATATACAATCAGTTTTATGAATGAATGGAGTAACATTATGCACAAAAAGGCACAGAATAGCGCAATTTCTAAATAATATTTAAAAAAAATGTCAGAGAATAAATTGAAATGATTTTTTAGCAAATTTCAGAACAAAGAAAATCAACATTTTAACCAATAAGCAAAGGGTGGTTTAAAGTTAATTATGCTTCAGAAGCAGGTGGCAAAGTAGCGGAATTTGCGTACTCTTTTCCATCTTTTGTGTTTTAAACGTTAGCTTTCAATCCAACCAGTCTCAGGTTAATCCCGAAGACTTTGAATAGACAACTCTATTTCCCCGTTATTAAGTCCTTCGCTTACACATTTTACTTTTAGCTCACCTCTACTGGGGCGTACTGTAAGTAAAAGTTTTCCTTCGTAAACCTTGCGCTTATTTTGCTTAAATAATTCATGGCTAAACGGATCGCCTGAATCCATACCAATTAACTCGCCTCCCTCAACCGAGACAGCAACTTCATGGTTTGAATTTGGACAGCATACCCCCTTTTTGTCCTGAACTTCTACTGTAAAGAAAAGCAATTCCTCTGGTGAGTACTTTGAATGGTCGCTACAATTACTAATACCCAATTTTACCGGTTCACCAGCAGTTTGCAAGGTATGCATCGCTACTTTCTTTTTTCCATTGTATGCAATAGCTTCTAGTTTCCCTTTTTTATAATCTACATTGTAAACAGCACGGTACTCGTTAGGATCAACTGATTTACGACCGAGGCTTTTCCCATTTTGAAATAATTCTACTTCGGGCTGGTTGCTAAATACAAAAACAGTATCCATCGCTTTCGCCTCAAAGTTCCAATGCGAGCGCATATCGTACGGTCTCCATTTATAGGGTTCTGCATCTTTCAACAATACAGCAGTGTGTACCATAGGCTCATCCGACCAGAAGGCCTGCCAGTAATAATAAATGCTTTTTGGAAAACCTGCCAAATCAATCAGACCCCACTCCCAACTACGCCGTGGCCATTTGTGCGATTCACCCAAATAATCAATTCCAACCCATAAAAACAGACCCACAACATAAGGGTTATCGCGTACTGCCAACCAGTTTTTAAGCGTAATGTAATTTTCTGTTCCCAATAAAATACGGTTTGGATATTGTGCATGTTGTTCTTTATATAATTCGGGGTAATACCTATCAGGATAATTGTATCCTGCCACGTCCATAGAGTCCATAAATCCGCTTTGATTTCCCCACAAAGACCAATCGCAGCCCACAGTAACAGGGCGTGTGTTGTCTGTTTCATGGGTCCAATTTCTTAATTTCACCAGTGTTTCTACACCATCTGCAAAACGTTGCTCAGGTACTTCATTTCCCACAGAATAGATAAAAACCGATGGATGGTTTCTATCTCTTTTAATCATATCCTTCAAATCTGTTTCGGCCCATTGGTCAAAGTACTTATGATATCCATAAGGTACTTTGCCACTTGGTGACTCGGAATACCCAAATTCCCAATTTTTTTCCCACTCATCAAAAGCCTCGGACATTATAAAAAATCCCAGTTCGTCACATACTTCAATCATTACTGGATCAACAGGCCCATGTGTACGAATGGCATTACATCCCATGGACTTAAGGGTTGCTAAACGGTAGATCCATACATCTTTAGGAACTGCTGTACCAAAAGAGCCGGCATCTTTGTGTAAACAAACACCTTTTGCAATTACCTTTTTTCCGTTTACAAGCATGCCTTGCTGGCTGTTAAATTCAATGGTGCGAATTCCCACATTAAATTTTTCAGTATTAAGTAAGGTGTCATTTACAAATAATTGAAGTTCAAGCTTATAAAGGTTGGGAGTTTTATCCGACCATAAAAGCGGATTTTCAACCTTCATATCGAAACTGAATTTCTTTTTTTCGTAATCACGCAAAGTAAAATTATCAGATGTTTGTGAAACCGTTTTTCCATATTTATCAATTAAACGAACTAAAATTTTTGCAGGCTTTACAATGTAATTTGCTTCATTGGGCGTGAGCTGAAACTTTATACGTTCACTTTCGGGGTAGTTATTTGAAATCACCTGACAATCGACCTTTACTTGTGCGGCATTGTTATGAATAGAAGCGGTGCGAAAAAAAGTTTCGAACGACTGAAAGTGCTGTTGCTCCATAATGTATAAATGCACATTACGGTTGATGCCTGAGCCAGTGTACCAACGACAGTTTGTTTGTAAGGAGTTATCCACCTCAACAGCAATTATATTTTTTTTGCCGTCGAAATTCAAATACGGAGTAATATCATATTCAAAGGTGCTAAATCCGTATGGCCTATGTCCTAAAAAAACACCATTAAGGTAAACTTTTGCGTTCATATACACGCCATCAAACCTAATTTTCAAACGCTTGCCTTTAGCACTTTCGTTCAAAACAAAAGCCTTGCGATAATAGCCTTTGCCCATTGGGTAAAACCCCCCGCGTATACCACTTGGGTTATCCTTTTCAGGCTTGCCCTCAATCGACCAATCGTGCGGCACTGTTAATGTCCTCCAATTTTTATCATTGAATTTTGGCTGCTCAAAGCCAGGATATTCACCCAAAGCAAATTTCCAATCATCGTTAAAATTGATTTTGGCATCAATAGTGCCATTGGCAGTTTCAAAGCCATTATATGTCATTGTTTTAATTTCACGAAGTAGATTCTCGTCCTCAATTTGACCAAAAAGGTTTAACGAAAATATCATTAATACGGTCAATACAATTTTTGTTTGTAGTTTTATCACTTTATAATTGATTTTTAATTTTCACGTGGTATATACATTTCCTAAAAGCTGCCAGCATCTGGGAGCAGACAATGAATTTTCGACATAAGCCCGATTGAAAACCATTCCTTCGTTTGCCAACCTGTCAATATTTGGTGTAGTTAAATTTATTCTATCCTAAAAAATAATTAGTAATACAAAAATATAGTACATTCTCATTGCCAAATGGTTATAAACGTGCACTATTTAGGTGCAAATAGTGCAGCTAATCAATAAAAGGTGTTTTTTAAGTGAATTTGCAATAATTGAAATTTAAATCAGCTGCTTTTTAGCTTTATAATGTTCAAAAGTATTAAGCTCCGATTTACTTATTAAATACCTTATATTCAGCAGATATTTTGTCAAAAAAACAATATTGCATATTTTTGATGCTATATATGCACTATATAGCACCGTATAATTTTTATCAAAGCTTTATTTTTGCCAGTGTATCAAAGATGAATTCTCTACTGTTATGCAACAGGATAGGAAATTAAAAGCATTCCAAAAACTATATTTAAATCCCTGTGAGACTAAAACCATTACATTCAAAATTTACCCCGGAATGCTTATTCATTCTGATATTTTCTGTGAATGACAGTAAGTAATAAAATCAATTATCTTCAAATATGATTTCAAAAATTTTAGTGAAAGTAAATACTTATTACATCCTTTTTATTATCTTTTTTGTCTTGATAATGAATGTCAAAGCTGAGCGTTTTGAAACTGATTTTAATCAAAATTGGAAATTTATTTTAGAAAACAATTCTGATTTTTCTGATGAAAATTTTAACGATAGTAAATGGAGAACATTAAATGTCCCTCACGATTGGGCATTCGAAAAAGGCATTCGGATAGGTGGTAATCAAGGACAGGGTGGAGGATACCACGATGGTGGAATTGGATGGTACCGAAAGCCATTTCTAATAAATAAGCAGACACTTAAAAAAACGGTCTATATTGAATTTCAGGGTGTTTACATGAATAGTGAGGTGTGGGTAAATGGCACTTTACTTGGTAAACGACCTATGGGTTATATTAGTTTTCGATATGAAATCTCTAAACTTATAAAAGCAGGTAAAAATGTTATTGCTGTAAGAGTCGATAATTCACTGGAACCTTCAGCTCGCTGGTATCATCCGTGTGGAATTTTTGCTCCTGTGACTTTAATTGTAGTAAACCCAATACATATTTCTCCCAACGGAATATATATTAAAACGCCCAAAATTAATAGAGAAATGGCCACTGTAAATGCCGAAGTAAAGATACAATCACCAACTAAAAAGTACAAAAATGTAAAATTAAGAACTACTGTTTTATCCTCAAATGCTAAAATATTAATTACAAATCTTGTTCCAATAAAAGACGTGAATGGCACCACTACTGTTAAAATGGAAGTGAACCACCCTCAATTATGGAGTCCTGAAAAACCAACATTATATACTTTATTGACTGAAGTTATAGTGGGTAACAATGTAGTTGATAAGGTTAGTACAAATTTTGGGTTCAAATCAGTAGAATGGAAAACTGAAACTGGTTTTTGGCTTAATGGCGAAAATATTAAGCTGAAAGGTGTATGTGAACATTGGGAGGGTGGACCTGTGGGTGGAGCATACACAAAACCATTGCTACGTTGGAAATTAAAATTACTTAAAGAGATGGGTATCAACGCCATTCGCCCATCTCACAATGCATTTCCTCCCATGTTCTATGATATTTGTGATGAAATAGGACTTTTGGTAATGAACGAGCTGTTTGATGGTTGGAGTAAAAAAGCAACGTATGATTATGGCGCTCAGGCTTTTGCCGCGTGGTGGAAAAAAGATGTTACCGAATGGATAACTCGTGACCGTAATCATGTTTCGGTATTTGTATGGAGCATTGGTAACGAGACACATGGTAATATTGCCTCCGAAATTGTGAAATTTTGCAATCAATTGGATCCGACTAGATTGGTAACATCCGGATCTGGAAATCCTGACGACATGCAAGTGGTAGGTATAAACGGGAGCTCTGAAACAAAATCATTTATTGAGGGTAAGAGATTTCAAAAGCCTTTTGTGTCTACCGAAGCTCCTCACACATGGCAAACCAGAGGGTATTATCGTACTCAAACCTGGTGGCGTGACAGTGAGTTGCCAGGTACATACCCACTTCCAAACTTAACGGATAAAGAAATCTTTTTCTTCGAATGGGCCGACCCTAAAGTATGGAACAACAAAAAGAACCGCTTCAATTCATCGTACGATAATGCTACCGTTCGCATTTCTGCCCGTAAAAAATGGGAAGTTATGCGCGACAATCCTTGGCATAGTGGACATTTCCGATGGACAGGTTTTGATTACTATGGTGAAGCTGGTTTAGCACATGGTGGTTTGCCGTTTAATTTATTTATGGGAGGTGCTATTGATGTGGCTGGTTTTGAAAAGGACTTATTTTACTTTTATCAAAGTCAATGGACTAGCGAACCAATGCTTCATATATTGCCATCATGGACACATCCACGAATGGAAAAAGGAACGGTTATTCCGGTTTGGGTTTACTCTAATACCGACGAAGTGGAACTATTTTTAAACGGAAAATCTTTGGGAAAAGACAAACCAGGCACATTGTGGAATGAAATGCAATGTGAGTGGATGGTTCCTTACAAAGAAGGAAAGTTGGAGGCCGTAGCATACAAAAACAATAAGGAAGTAAAACGAACCAGTTTTGAAACAGCATCGCAACCGGTAAAACTGAATAATTCAATCCAGATTTTAAAAGCGGAAGGCGGATTTGAGGCAAATTATTTGCTGACTTCGGAAGGAATAGATTCAAAAAACAATATATATCCTTATGCTCAAAACAAAGTATATTACGCTTTAAGTGGCAATATCAAAAAAGTTTCGCTCGAAAGTGGAAGTCCAATTGATTTTACAAGTCGTGCGCAAGCGAACTACCGTGCCCTATTTATGGGTAAAACAAGAGCATTTCTTCAAGCCATAGAAAAATCCAAAAGTGGTAATGTTGTGGTCGGATCAATATTAGGAGACCAATCACTATATTTATCAAAATCAATCAGCATATTCGCCGAGCAAATCAATATTATTGGAAATGATTCAAAATTACCAATACAAATTTTATATACTACGAATGGGAATGATCCAACACAAAATGGAATTCCTTATACACAACCTTTTGATATAACCGATGGAACTACCGTAAAAGCCATTGTAAAACAAAATGGAAAAGTGTTATTTGCAATGGAAGAGGCTTTTGGTGAAGGACAAGGATTGTTCTGGGGCAACGAAAAATCGGATAAAATGTGGTCGGGGCGTGGTATGACACTGCAAGCTGAAACTGCAACGCTCAAAGGTAATGCTAAGATTTCAGAAGATGCTCATTGGAACAGGGGCGAAATAGTAACTTTCAATAATCAAGAGGGTTCTATCTTATGGTATCAGGAAAATGATGGTGATGAAGCGGAATATATGTTACGTTTCCGCTATTCGCATAACGATTCTTCAAATACATTCCCAATTTCATTAATAGTAAACGACAAAGTTATTACAACTATTGAGTTCAAACCAACGGGATCGAGTAACGCAAACTGGGTATTTGTAGGTGTAAAAGCTAAATTCAAACAAGGTGCAAATACCATTGAACTAAAAACTACAGGAAGAAGCGGTCCAAATATCGACGAATTATTTATTGAATAGTATTTCTTAATAAAACTTCACTTGTCATCAATACAGAAGGACATGACAAGACTAAACGGTTTCACTCTTAATAAAGGTAATTATAAAAGCAATTAATTACCAAACAGTTGTTCGCGCATTTGCGATGGTGATATTCCGAATTGCTCCCGGAAGCATTTACCAAAGTATTTGGAAGAACTGAATCCCAGAGCATCCGAAATCTCAGAGATATTAAGTTCCGGGTTGTTTTTTAGCATCGAAGCAGCTATTTTAAACTTCACTGTGAGTATAAAATCGTTCGGCGTTTGACCTGTAATGCTTTTCATTTTATTGAAGAATACCCTTCGCCCAATAGCCATTTCAGAACAAAGAAAATCAACATCTATTTTTTTATACCTCGCATTTTGTTCAATTATACTGACCGCTTTTTCGATAAACTTCTGATCGAAAATAGTATGTGTTATTTGATTCGGAGAAACTTCTATTTGCTTGCTGTATTTTTCCTGTAATGTTTTGCGACTAATAAGCAAATTATTGCAACGCATTATCAGAATTTTGACATTAAAAGGTTTACTTATATAATCGTCAGCACCGCTTTTTAGTCCATCAATATTCTGTTCTACTGTTGATTGAGCAGTTAATAATATAACGGGGATATGACAGGTTTCAAAATCATTTTTTAATTTCGAACACATTTCATTTCCATTCATTTTTGGCATCATAATATCACTTATGATGAGGTCGGGTTGCTTTTCTTTGGCTAAATCAAATCCCGATACGCCATTATCAGCCTCCAATATTTTATACATTGGACTAAAAATCTTTACCAGCACATTTCTTAAATCACTATCATCTTCCACAATAAGCATAATAGGCGTATTTTCAAAATGTTCTTTTTGATTTACGGTAGCCTCTTCAATAAATGCAATATCACTTGAATTAAATGCCACATTATAGTCAACAGTCTCGTATTCCGAGTTTATAAACTCAATATGCTCTTTTTGCTGCAAATGTGCATTCCCTTTCAGTAGCGTAACTGTAAAACAAGAGCCCTTTTCAACTTCGCTAGTTACCTCAATTTGCCCTCCGTGAAGTTCCACAATACCCTTGGAGAGTGCAAGCCCTAATCCCGTTCCCGGATTATGAACATTGTGCGTGCTTTCTCTTTCGTATTGATAAAACTGCTCAAAAACTTTAGATATTGATTCGGGCGCTATTCCGTGTCCGGTATCGATTATCGAAACTGTAATTTTATCAGCATAGTCATGCACCTCAATATTTACAGATCCATCCTTATCGGTAAACTTAAATGCATTGGATAATAAGTTGAAAAATACTTTTTGAAGCTGCAAGTAATCGTACCACATTGGAATATTTTCGGAGTCAAATTTGAATTCCAATTCAATCTTTTTGGATGCAGCATAATCGATAAACGATGTGTATATATCGCGCAGAAAATCAACAATATTTTTTTCAGATACTTTTAGCTTCATAAAACCCTGTTCCTGTTTTCTGAAATCGAGCAACTCGTTGATTAGTCGAGTCATTTTAAGCGCATTGCGATGAATGTTTACAATGTCTTTATAATGTGAAGTGGCAATTTTTGTCGACTGCAACAACAACTCTAACTGTCCGATAATAAGCGTTATAGGTGTGCGGAACTCATGCGATATGTTTGTAAAAAAACGCAATTTCGATTGGTTTGCCAGCTCTTTTTGTTCTTTATCTTTACGCTCAAACAACAACGAAGTTTGTAGCAACAGACGTGAACGATAAAACGAAAGAACCCATATTACAATAGTAATTGCAACAAGTACATATAGCAAATAAGCGTACCACGAAGCGTAAAATGGAGGTTTCATAATTATCCGCAACTCAATCTGACTGTCTGTGTCAATCTCATTCAATATTGTTTTCCGAATCTGTAAGCTGTAATTACCCGGCAAAAGATTCATTATACTAATTGGTGTTTTTATATCAAAATTTGTCCATTCGTTGCTGTAATTTTTTATACGGTACTGAAAATTTGGTTGATTTTTTCGCAAATAATTATCCGAAGCAATTTCTATCGCCAACAATTTCTGATTGTGATTTAGTGTTATCGATTTATTTCTACAAAGTGATTTTTTTAATATGCCTGTTTCATCTTTTGGTTTTACAACTTTGTTATTTACCAATAGTTTATCAAATCGAATATTGTAATCCTTCTCCGGTTGCTTTAATAATTCTTCGTTTAAATAGCTAACTCCGTTTACCCCTCCAAATGCTATATTGCCATTTGATAGCCTCAGAATATTCCCGTTTAACATGGAAAGTAATGGAAATCCGTTCTTTAAATTATAATTGAAGCATTTCGAATTTTTCTCATCAATAAAGGATACACCTTTACTTGTGGCAGCAAGTATTATTCCCGAATTTGTAATTGAAATAGCACTTATGTAATTACTTTCTATTCCAATCGAGTTTGTATTGTATTCTATTATTCTATTTTTATCGGGTTCAAATAAAATTACTCCTGCACCATTTGTGCCAAGCCATAATCTGTTTTTGGGGTCAATAAATATTTTATTTATTTGGGTTTGTATCGAAAAGTTCGAGTATTTTAGTTTTGATTTGTAATCTTCTAGTTTTCCTGTTTTTAAATCAAAAGAATATAGACCATTTGATGCAATCCACATTTTGTCATTTTTATCAATAACAAGATGCTTTATAATGGTGATATTGCTTCCTATTCTGCTGTCTTTATCTACCAATCCTGTCAGTATATTGTATCTGATAATTCCGGACAAAGTTCCTAAAAACAAATAATTTTTATTGGCTACAATAGTCTGAATCGACTGCGAAGAATAGGAATCGTGCTCCTGTTTTATGTTTATAATACTTGATTTTTGTTGTTTTATATCAAACTTATTTAACCCTCCCAAATGTGTGCCAATCCATAAAATTTCGGCTGCCGGGTCGTAATACATCGACTTGATAATATTTCGTGAAATCGCATGATTTTCCTCATTATAATATTTATAAGTATCCTTTTTGGTATTATAATAAATAAGCCCTTTGGTTTCGGTACTTATCCACAAATTATTATATTTATCTTCGATTATCTTGCTGATTATAGGGTATTTATTTGCCGAGTTCTGTTCAGTAAAATCGGTAAATGTAAAAAGCTCTTTTGAAGGATTAAAATACTTAAGCCCTCCATAATAGGTGGCAACCCACAGTGTACCTTGTTTATCCTTAATAATACTCCATATTGAAGGATGATTTAAACTAAAGGTGTTTTTAGTACCATAATGGGTAATTTCAGATTTTGAAATATCTATTTTATTTAAACCATTTGCAGTACCAACCCACAAATTGCCTTCATCATCTTCACATATTGCACGAATAAAATTATTCGAGAGACTATTGTTTGCTTCATTTTTGTCTTTGTTGAGATGTAGCACAATTTTATTATTTTCCATTAAATAGACACCACTATTCCATGTGCCAATCCAAATTCGGTTTTTGGAATCTTCAAAAATACATGTTATTTCGCTTGTAGCTGTGCCTGGAATACTTAATTCGTTTCCATTCTGATTTATCAGATATAACCCATTGCGTTGTGTGCCAATTAATAGGTTGCGCTTTTTGGTTTCAAAAACGGATGTTATTTTCAACGATGAATTACGAATCGTTTTAAATAAACCAAGTTTGTTTTTCGAATACTTGTAGATTTTGTTGTCCTGAGCTATCCATAAATTTTCATTTCCATAGTTAATAAACGATTCGGATGCATTTGTTGTGCTCTGGAAAATCATTTTTGAAGATTCTAATGAATTGTCGTATTCAATGACTGAGTTTAAATCAGTTTTGAAATATAATTTGTCCTTTTTATCGCCGGTGATATAATAAACTATATTTCGGTAATTTGTGTTTTTACCCAAATTAATATCAATCTCTTCAAACCGGTTTCCATTGTATTTTTTAATGTCTTCGTTTGTAGCAAGCCAAATTGCACCCATTTCATCCTGATAGAGTGAGCGGATTGAAAACTGCGATAGCCCCTCCTCAAAACCCAAGTGGTGAAACTTTATGTCCGGATATAATTTTGTGGATAATATGCATATCAAAATCAGAATAATTGTAAATTTTATTTTTTTTGACATGAAATTCGAGGGTTTTATAAAACTGTTGATTTTAAATATGTATGATTCTAAGTATTCAGTGGTGATTATTAGGCAAAGTTACAATTTTTAATTTTGTAGGCAAATTATATCTTATATTTAACATTTTGTTTTTTAAAACTTTATCAAGAATATAAATAGTGCATAATTTTACTACTTTTTTTGCACCTTTCTATACCCCTTTTATTTTTATTTTCATCTATATTTGCATTTTTTCGAAGCTAATGAACTAATCATAAAATAATTCAGATTTACAATGCTTGTAAAAACATCATTTATTCCAACTACTTTCGTTTTTATTGTTCTAATGTTTGGTTTCAGTATTGTCTTCGCAAGTAAGCCCAATCACACAAATTTTAATCAAATCGAATCCGGATTTAAAACCATACCCGATTCCATACAAACTTCTGTTTATTGGTATTGGATGTCCGATAATATTTCGAAAGAAGGCGTAGTGAAAGACCTTCAGGCTATGAAACGTGTGGGGATAAATCGGGCATTTATTGGCAATATCGGATATCCCGGCACTCCTTTCGGCAAAGTGAAAATTTTCAGTAACGAATGGTGGGAAATATTGCATACAGCACTCAAAACTGCCTCCGAATTGAATGTCGAAATTGGTATTTTCAACAGTCCGGGTTGGAGTCAATCGGGTGGTCCGTGGGTAAAAGAAGAGCAATCGATGCGCTATTTAAACTCTTCGGAAATGACGGTAAAAGGGCCACAAAAACTGAGCACAAAGCTCATAGCACCCAACAAACATTTTCAACGAGTGAGTGTCATTGCTTATAAAACTGCTGTCGGTTCCGAAAAAAAATACAGAACACTAAAACCTGTAATTAGCTCAATACCAAAGTTGGATGGACTCGAAAACCTAATAGATGGCGATACTTCCACTTTCGTTTCCCTTAAAAAGAACAAACCACTTGCAATAACTTTTGAAACCATAGAAAATGCAACAGTTCGTAGTGTTGTTATTCATACTGCGAACAAAAAAATATTAGCTACGGC
>CAMDNO010000083.1 GCA_945902955.1 Porphyromonas cangingivalis | reverse complement strand
AATCAATAGTTTACTTCAAAATAAAATAACAGGTCTGACGAAGAAAAAGGGATTTATTGGCTTTCAGTGCGAAGGAACCGAAATGGAGTTTAGGAATTTGAAAATAGAATAAAATTGAATTTACTGCTTTTCCCTTTCGGTCAAGCTATAAGATTTAAACCACAATAGACACATTAGAATAATAATTTGTTGATTAAATGGTACAATTTTATTAAATTTAAATACCGATAGGTATTTGCCTATTGTGTTCTATATTATACACTTGCATGTTAATTTTCTTTCTATTGTGCCTATTGTGGTTTAATTGATTTTTACCTTGGTAATAGGGATTCAAAAGTTTTAAAACGAATATGTATATTACTTGATTAATGTGGATAAGCAATTAAAAATATTCAGAATATCCATTTTTCCTTTTCAATCTTTTACTGTATATTCGCAATCCAAAACATATAGAATATGACAAAAAACAATAATTTTTTTATAGAGAATGAATTGCCTTGGGAAGTTGCTGCCGAAGGAATTACCCGCCAAATAATGGGTTTCGATACTAATATGATGATGGTGAAAGTGAAATTTAAAAAGGGAGCTATTGGTTATGAGCATCAGCATTTTCACTCGCAAAGTTCATATATAGCAAGCGGAAAATTCGAAGTAATAATAAATGGCGAAAAAAAAGTATTAAATCCTGGCGACGGATTTTATGTAGAACCATACACCCTACATGGTGCACGTTGCTTGGATGAAGGGGTTTTGATAGATGTATTTAGCCCAATGAGGGAAGATTTTTTAATAAAAAAATAAATGCTAAATTCATTATCATCACCTAACGCCAGTTTACTTCAACTTTGATAAATTCAAAAAACCAATATCAAATTATCAATACAAATTTCTGTTCCCCGCAATTTGCCCCGACAAAGTCGGGAGGGTTCTGTGGAGGGCAAACAAACTATTTTCAACTGCCGCAAGCCTTTCCCTGTAAATTAATCGGGATAAATGGCGGGGATGTATATAGGCAAATACCTGCTTCGAACTTTATTTTTAGGGGGATTTTTGCATTTTTCATATTTTACATTACTTTTGCAACTCAAAATATTATTCAATAAAATATGAAAAAAAATATCATTTTACTTTCAGTACTGACCTTTCTGTTTTCGTGTAATCAATCCACAAAATTTAAAGTAGAAGGAATTGTAGCCAACTCCGACAATCAATATATTTTATTGGAAAAGAATGGCTTACTCGAAACAACAGTGATTGATTCGGTAAAATTAGATAGCGATGGGAGCTTTCGTTTCAAAGCTCCACGTCCCGAATATCCCGATTTTTACAGACTCCGAATTGGAACTAAAGTAATTGATTTTGCTGTTGACTCGTGCGAAAGTATGGTTTTTAAAGCCGATTTAACAGATTTTTCGACGGGTTACAGCATTGAAGGTTCGCAAACAAACACCGACATTTTGAAGCTACGCAAGTCGCTATCGGCAATTCAAGCCAAGGTTAATACCCTTGCTAACGAAACATCTGTTGATATGCGGAATGCTCGATTAAGCGAAATTGAAGCCGACATTGATATGCATAAAAAAATGGCCGGCCAATTGATTTTACAAAACCCACGTTCGTCGGCAGCTTATTTTGCTATCTATCAGAAAATAAATTCTTCTTATCTTTTTTCGCCCTACGTAAAAGCCGACAAAACTTACTGCGCTGCTGTGGCAACTGCCTACAACGCCTATATGCCCGATTATATTCGAAGCAAAAACCTTTATGCTTTGGTAATTGACGCAATAAAAACCGAGCGAAAAGCTCAAAACGAAGCTGCTTGGCGCGAAATTGTAGATAATTCGAGTACCGGCTATATCGACATTGCCCTGAACGACCGAACTGGCGCTCAACGCAAACTTTCGGAGTTGGAAGGAAAAGTTGTTTTGATTGATTTTTCGGCTTCCGAGATGGAAAATAATGTGGCTTACACTTTTGAGCTACGTGCATTGCACACAAAATACAAAAGCCGTGGGTTCGAAATTTTTCAAGTTTCGCTCGACCGCAGTAAAATGCGTTGGGAAGATGCTTCGGCAAACATTCCGTGGATTTCGGTGCGCGACGAAAATGGACCAAAAACCTCTTTCGTTTCGTCGTACAATATCGAATCTATCCCTACACTATTTTTAATGGATAAAAAAGGGGTCATTGTTAGCCGTGCTAACGACTTTAAAACAATAGATGCCGAGATTGGCAAACTGTTGTAAATTAAACTATTTCATAGCATTTTAAACATCGACTCCCAATAGGTATTTGAGACCAAACCCTACCAAAAAAGAAAAGGTAGCCACACTCAAACTTATAATTGTCATTTCCAAAAAGCGAGCTTTGAAATTCAGATTTTTAGCCACCGAAATATAATAATTAAAAAGGAAAATGATTGCCACTACGGTTGAAAGTGTTATTCCGAGTGCTAAGTACTTATTATCTAACAACAAATAAGGCAAAATAAGTAGAATTACCGTAATAAAATACGCTACACCAGTGTATACAGCCGATTTTCCAGCCTTACTCCCACCCTCTGCTTTTGTCGAAAGGTAATCGGAGGCAGCCATCGAAAGCGCAGCCGAAATACCCGTAACCAATCCCACGAGTGTAATAATACGGTTATCGCTAAGCGCCAACGTGAAACCAGCCAGCGCGCCGGTAAGTTCAACGAGAGCATCGTTTAATCCCAAAACTACGGATCCTACGTACTGCAAGCTCTCTTCGTCCAACATATCGAGCAATTGCTTTTCGTGCACCAACTCTTCGGCAGCAAATTTTTCAGATTCAGGAAAATGCTCTGCTAATTTCTGATACACCGCCGAACCTGTTCCTTCGCGTTTTTCCATTAGCTTTAGCACAAAAGTAAGTCCGAGAATTCGCGCTAACCACACAAAGCGGAACACCCGCCACATATCTGGTTTTGCTTCTACACCAGTTATTTTCTCCCAAAACCGCGCATGTCCTTTTTCCTGAATACCTATTTTTCGAAGTATTTCGGCATTGTTGGCATCTTTTGTAAGTGCAGCCAAACGCATATATACCAAATGTTCGGTCTCTTCAGTTCGTTGCACCGACAAAACAATTTTTCTAACTTTTGGATCCATTTGTAACGTTTCTATTTTTTTTAATTAAAACCATTTTGGTGGTACAATAGTTTTTTAGCATATTGAAGATTCACCCTATTGGCAGCAAAAATTTAAACGAACTACCTTTGCCAATTGTACTTTCGGCCCAGATTGTACCGTTGTGTTTTTCCACAAATTCCTTGCAGAGAATTAGTCCTAAGCCCGTTCCTTGCTCGTTGGTAGTTCCGCGTTTCGACAGTTTATTGTCAATTCTGAATAGTGTTTCGATGTGTTTATTTTCGATGCCAGTGCCGGTATCTGAAACCGTAAACAAGACCTTGTTTTCGTACAATTCAGCATTCACAGTAACCAATCCGTTGGGGTATGTAAATTTGATGGCGTTTGTTACCAAATTGCGCAATACGGTATTAATCATTTGCTCGTCGACCTGTATCAATTCGTTATATTTTACCAACGATTCTAATTGAATTTGCTTCGTTTCGGCTTGCGAATGACATAGTTGGATAGCTGTTTGTATCAATTTGGAAGGTGTTGTTTCACTAAAATTAGTTTCGATACCACCAGTTTGCAGGCTCGCCCATGTTAGCAAATTGTCGAGTAAAACAGATGTCGCTTTTGACGTGTCAAAAACCGTCTGGTTCATATCTTTGATTTTTTCCTTGGGAAATTTGTCGATATTTATCAATAAAATTTCGCTCACACCTGTCAATACATTAAATAAATTTCGCAAATCGTGGGCAATAATCGAGAAAAATTTATCTTTGGTATCGTTGAGGGTTTTAAATCGTTCTTCACTTTCTTTGAGTGCCTGTTCAATCTTTTTTCGAACCGTAATATCTTCTTTTATAGCAATATAACTTATCACATCTCCACTATCGTTAAAAACAGGCGCTATGGTAGCTTGCTCAAAAAACTCATCGCCATTTTTCTTTCTGTTAATAAATTCGCCTTGCCATATTTCGCCGGCAAGTATTGTTTTCCAAAGATTTTCGAAAATGCCTTTCTCGGTTTTCCCCGATTTTAATATGCTCGACGATTTACCTTGAACTTCTTGATAAGTATAGCCGGTAAGTGTGGTGAAGTTTGGATTTGTATAATCTAATTTGCCGTTAGTGTCGGTTATTACAATCGTTAGTGGACTTTGCTCCACCGCAACTGTTAGTTTTCGGAGTTTCACTTCCGTTGCTTTTCTATTTTCTATATCGTTCCGAATCTCCTGATTAGCAGCTTCCAACTCCACTTGAATTTTCTCGCGCATCACTATTTCTTTCTTTAGTTTTCCGTTTAAGTTCGAAAAGAAAACAACCAAAAATATCAATACGGCCATTACCGAAGCTGTCAAAGCTAAAAGCCCCCAGGGGAAATAAATTTCAGGTTTTTGGTAATAGGAATAGAGCATTCCCGTTGAATCAAAATCTTTTTTTATGAGTCCTAGTTTTTGGTAAGTAGCAATAATATGTTCCCATCTACCGGGGTTTGAGTATCCAATTTCCACCACTTGAGGCATCACAAAGCGTTTCATTTCGTTTGCTTCGTAATGCAAATGTGCTTTGTCGTGCCGTTTGCTGTACTTATTGTAAATTAAATCGATTAATTCTGCAGGATTATCCATAGCGTATTTCCAGCCTTTGAGCGAAGCCGCAAGGAATTTTTCGACTAACTCGGGCGATTTATCAATCAACTGTTCGGAGGTAAACAGCACATCGCCATAAAAATCGATACCGCCACTCAAGGGCGAAATAATGGTATAGTCGAAATTGGCTTTTTGCAAAAGGAAAGGTTCGTCGGTAACATAAGCCGAAGTGGCATCAATTTCGCCACTTAGCAATTCGTTGATATCATAATTGTGTGATACAATTTTCAATTTATTCATATTCACGCCTTCATCGTTGAGGTAGGTGATAATGTCGGCAGCTTGCGGTTCAATCATCACTGTTTTACCAACCAAATCGTGTACATTTCCTATTTTGGATTTAGCGGAAGCTACGATTACCTGCGGAGAATGCTGAAAAATGGATGCTAACACTACCGCCGGCATGCCTTTGCTGCGAGCCAACACAATGTCGGAAGTACTAATGCCAAAATCGGCTTTTTGTGCAAAAACAGCATTTGTAGGATCCTCGTCGCCGTGAGGCTCTATGAGTTCCACTTGCAACCCCGCTTCTTTGTAGTACCCTTTTTGAATAGCAGCATAATAGCCCGCAAACTGAAATTGGTGTTTCCACTTCAATTGCAACTTCACAGTTCGGAGGCGATTGCCTTTTGAAGTAATTGCCTGAGCCATCATATTGTTGGGTATGAGCAAGCAAAAAAGAACTATAAAAGCAAAAAGGAATTTGAAGTTTTTGTACATAGTATAATAAATGATATTAAAGTCAAATACTTACGCCCCAAGCCCCTAAAGGGGCATAGCCGTCAAGCTAATTTTGATTATTCCCGCCCCAAGCCCCTAAAGGGGTGTGAGTTAGTTTCGTCTCTTAATAAATACAACTATAAATTATAATAATCAAAACTAATTTCTGTTCCCCTTTAGGGGTTAGGGGCAGTGAATAAACCACTAAATAAAATATCCCTTTTTTAATAATTTCCTTAGCTTGACGGCTATGCCCCTTAAGGGGACTTGAAATTACTTTCGTCTCGGTAATTTAATATTGTTATTTTTAATCTGTCAAAGTAGAACTAAGTAACTGGAAGTAAAAAATGCACCATTTAAAAATTTTAATAGAACGCTGATTTTCGCAGATTTAGCGGGAAAAGACGGATAAATAAAGAAAGATTTTTCCCCGATAAATCGGGGAGGATTAAGACATAACTATCTAAAAATCATTCCGATTTATCGGAATTCAAATCCGTTTTTAAATCCGCTCTATCAGCGTAAATCAGCGTCCTATTCTTTAGTTTTCTCAAATTAAATACGACATTATTTACTTCCATTTACTTAATTATTGATTAACTCAGAATATTTTACATGTTAAAATCATCCAAATCTATAATTTTCAACATAGATTTGGCGAATTATACACAAAACAAAAAGGCTAAAATTTAAAAAATGACCAATCACAACACAAATTGTTTACGCACGATATTTCAAAATTTAAAATATAATTGTAGCGTAATCTTAAAAACTTCTGAAAACAGGATACATACAGTTAGAATAGACAACACAACACGCAATGGCAGGAAATTAATTGCTGATAGTACTGGGTGTGGAACTGGCAAAAATGCAAATAAATTGAATAAAACCAACATTATAATTAAAACATTTTAGTTGTGTTTGTTGTTATTGAATTTTAAAGTTTTGTTCAATACACTTATCATCAACTAATTATGTATAAACTATTCACAATTATTGTGGTTTATTTATCCACAACTGCTGTATTTTCGCAATCGTTCGAACAAACGTATTACCAATTTCAGAATGTATCTGCCAGATTAGTAGAAGTTAACAAAATAGATGATGTATTGAGTACATCCGACGAAATTGATGATCTGATTACCGAAACGAAAAGTATTATTCGAAGTTTTCAAAACCTGAATGGTGTGAAGGACGATTATCGCTTAGCTTCAGGATATTACAGTGTGCTTTCGATGCAGAAATTGGCCGAAATTTACAATGCTGGATTAGATAACGATTTATCCTACCAAACCCTGAAACGAGTAACACCCTATATAAATGGAACAGTTTCAATTCCATTACCTATAAATTTTAAAATTTCGGGAACTCAATATCAAATTACAGCCGATAATATGTTGGCACTTAAGAATCAGTATTTCAGCTTAATGCAACACCTGACTTACTATACTGCCAAATACGAAGAACTAACACAAACTGTAAAATCGCAGATTCAACTCAATAGCAATCATGTTTCGATAGTGCAGGGTTTGGTGCGCCTATTCGATGCCGAAAAAAACAAATTTTTAATTTTCACCCCCGACGATAAAGTACTGTATTATACTAACTTTTTGATGTCATATAGCCGCTTAACCGAAAATGAATTTGCCGCTGTAAGCATAAGCAAAGAATACGTACATTGGTTTACAGTGGCATCAAATCTTTTAACCACCGTAAATTCAATTGCCGTATCGAATACCAACACGACACAAATAGCCAAAGCATTGCTTGCCATAAGCGAAAGGAACAATCACTCCGAAGCACTTATCGATTTGGCACAGTACACACTTACAAACTACTTTCAAACATCCGATTATCAGGGCAATATATATGCATTCAATACATCGACAGATCCATACAACTATTACTCCGCACTCGAAAAAATTGCGTGGAACACTATGTTGGCTACTCAACCAAGTGCCGATTACCTGACTATTGCTATGAATATGTTAGCTGCTCCGGAAAAGGAAAAGGCGAAAAAATTAGCATTAGCAGCACTTACCAAAATGGGCGATTATGCAGTGAGCAAAAATCTATGTGAGAAAATTCAGCTGACGGCCGAAAGTTTTAAAAAGTGGGAGTTGATGGCCGAATATGCTAAATACAATGCGTTGGTTGTGCCTTGTCAATTAGCAGTAAAAAAAGAAAATGAACGGAAAGCGCAGGCGCTGAAAAGAGCCAACTCGAAAACTAATATTTATCTGGGAGCTTATCCGTTGGGATTGCTTACCAAAGCCGAAAAAATGGACTTTGGAGCAGCACTCAACTTCGTTACTGCCGGAAAAAGTGCTCTTGAGTTATCGTTTCTGAAAAATCAACAAAAGCGCGATAATTATTTCGATATATGGATGATGGAAAAAAAGTACAAAGCCGAAGATTTATCGTTGTGGGACGGATATTATGCGCATGTACAATATAAGATTTTCAACAACAGTGGTAAGTCGGGACTTTATAATGGCATATTATTGGGTTATTCCGACAAGGATTTTGAACCGATGACCGTGAAAACTATTGATATATCGACCAATGCTGAAAAAGACGAATTGTTTGACCCAACACTCAATCAGACAATTTTGATGCTAAACGAAGGATTTATGGGATTGTACAAAGGCATAGGCTTTGATGTATTTATGGGTGTAGGTGCTACTTACAATCGCTACAACAGCGGCAATACTACTTACAACAGCACAACCCACAATATTGTAGATAACAATGTACTTCAATTCCGCAAAAAAGAATATTTCAGCTTTATAATGCGCTTTGGTGTTACTGTGGGGCTAAATATTGGAAATGGAAACAGGAAGTAATTCATTCTTAGAAAGGATAGCGCAGAAACTCCCTTGTCATTGGTAGCGTAGCAAAGAATATAAAAAATTGAATTAATTACCTATATTTGTGCCATCATTTAAAAAAAATAGTATTATAGGCTTAATACTGTTTTCCTAATTTGTCGGTCGACGGATAAGTTTTCTTAATTTTCTAACTTCTAATTTCTAACCCCGATAGCTATTGGGAAATATCTAATTTTATGAAAGTAATTAAAGAATTCAAAGACTTCGCTATGCGGGGCAACGTAATCGACCTTGCTGTCGGTGTTATAATTGGTGGTGCATTTGGCAAAATTGTGGCTTCGTTGGTAGCCGATGTTATTATGCCGCCAATCGGGTTATTGGTTGGTGGGGTTACATTTACCGACCTGAAGTGGGAAATGAAAGCTGCCGAACTGGTAGACGGTGTTGAAAAAGCAGCCGTTACGCTCAATTATGGTAACTTTCTGCAAGTTACGTTCGATTTTATAATCGTAGCTTTTGCCATTTTTATGTTTATAAAAGGCATGAACCGACTGAACAAAAAGACCGAAGAAGCGCCCGCAGCGCCTGCCCCACCCCCTGCTCCTACCAAAGAAGAACAACTGCTGACTGAGATTCGGGATTTGTTGAAGAAATGAAGACTAATTTGAAAATGTGCCAATTTGAAAATATGTCCTAATCGTGATCTGAATTAGTATTGTTGTGATGTGGTGATATGGAAATAGTAAATGGTAAATGAATAAATAGTAAATACTAAAGTGATAATTCGCACAGTTCGTCGGGAAAAAACCATTCGTTCGTCGATTTTAGCTTGTAATGTATTGCATTTCAGCCGTATATTTGCACCATAATTTTTAAAACAAAAAAACGTCATGGAAAATAATGAAATGAAAAATTCTTTCCGTTCGGGAAGGACAAAAGGAATTGGTTTTGGACTAATATTGGTAGCAGTAGGCATTGTATTGCTTATAGCGAATGCGGGCTTAATAGACCAATCGTTGCAATGGGTGATTATCTCGTGGCCAATGCTGCTGATAGTTATCGCTGCGAGCAAATTTGTGAAACGCGATTTTTACACAGGTTCTATCTTATTAATTGTTGGTTCTTTCTTTTTATTCCCCAAAATTATCAATGCTTATCCCGAAAGTTTTCCGGGCATGGATGGTAGTTTTACGCACACATATTGGCCTTTGCTGTTGATTGCTGGTGGTATTTTAATGGTTTTGAATAAACTTTTTGGCAAACAATGGGGGGGGCAGAATTCAGATAAAAAGAATTATTATAAAAATACAGGTAATACCGACGGTTACGTAAACGATTATTATAAAGGTCGTACAGGTTCGTTCGAAAAAAATGCCGTTTTTGGCGGTGGCGAACATATTGTGTTGGAACCCAACTTTAAAGGCGGTGAAATTAATGCCGTGTTTGGTGGATTGACACTCGATTTGCGCCATACCAACTTAGCCGAAGGCACTTCGCGCCTCGAAGTAAACGCTGTTTTTGGCGGTGTTACGGTAATTGTACCTTCCGACTGGATGGTGGAAACAAATATCGATGCTGTTTTTGGCGGATTTGAGGACAAGCGTCAGATTAAAGTGATGACTTATAGCTCCGAACGAAAGTTACTAATTACCGGCGCCTGTGTATTTGGAGGCGGCGAATTGCGCAATTAAACATGCAATTATTTTCAGAAATTATTCGTCGAATTTCGGATTGGTGGTTAGCCATTTCCGTATTGTTGGGGTTTGCAGTGTTGCAAATCCTAACAATCGGATATATGTTGCCGATTCCTTTTGCCGCTTTAATTACTGATGTGCTGCTTTTTTCGACCCTCTATGCACTAGTTGGCGTTTTGCTTTGGTATACACTTAAATATGCCAATTTCAATACATTAAGTCGGTTTCAGCAGTTTATTATTTACGCCGCTTTGGTGCTTTTATCATTAGCGTTAATAATAGGTATCGCTATTGGAGTTTATTTTTATTTTCCTTTCGAAGGTTCGAGAACGCTATTGGAGTTTATTTCAGTGCGAATTTTAATTACTTTGTTGGTCATAATATTGCTACTTCAGCATTTTACGTTAAAAGTGTGCGAAACAGCTACCATCGAAATTCCTGTTGAAGAACAGATCGATAATTTTCAAAATAAGAAGATTGAAAATGAAAAAACAGCCGTTGATGTTCTTGAACGCATTACAGTAAAATCGGGTACAAAAATCCATCTGATTCTTATACCCGATATTGTTTATATTCAATCGGATGGCGATTATGTTCAAATTTTTACCGACAACGGAAAGTATCTGAAAGAGCAAACCATGAAATCGTTCGAAGAGAGTTTGCCGCCATCGCTGTTTGCTCGCGTGCACCGTTCGTTTATTGTAAACGTACACTCCATAGCGCGTATCGAGCTCTACGACAAACAAAACCAGCAACTTACCCTCAAAAATGGGCATCAAATAAAAGTCAGCCAAGCTGGCTATAAAATGCTGAGGGCAAAGTTGGGTTTATAAATTGGCAAAAGCCACCTCTCAATAATTGCTTCGAATTTTACTCTTCCAATGTGCTCAAGTCGCCTTCGGGCAATCCCAACGCTCTGGCTTTGAGTACGCGACGCATAATTTTACCACTTCGCGTTTTTGGTAGTTGATCGATAAAAGTAATTGCCTCCGGCTTAGCAATAGGCCCCATGTGCGTAACCATAAAATTGATAAGCTCTTGCTCTAATTCTGGTTTTACTTCGTACCCATTGCGCAGAATGGCAAAAATATGAATGCAATTTCCTTTGATAGTATGTGGCAATGCTATGGCAGCCGATTCGGCAATGGCAGGATGACTTATCATCACGCTTTCTATTTCGGCACTTCCAAGTCGGTAACCACTCACTTTTATCACATCGTCGGTACGACCAATAATCCAAAAATAGCCATCTTCGTCTTTTTTAGCCGAATCGCCCGTCAAGTACCAACCTTGTTTTTTGTATTTATCCCAATAAATATCCAAATAGCGTTCCGGCGATTTAAAAATACCTGCCGTCATGCCCGGCCAAGGCGATTTGATAACTAATGTTCCTTCTTCGTTTGCTTTTACTTCGTTTCCTTCATCGTCAACTACGGCTATTTCGTTTCCAAAAAACGGTTTTGTTCCTGAGCCTGGCTTTAAGGGCGTTATAGGCAATGGCGTTATCATAAAACCACCCGTTTCGGTTTGCCACCACGTATCCATTATGGGGCAATTGCCATTTCCAATTACTTCGTGATACCATTTCCAAGCTTCGGGATTGATAGGTTCGCCCACCGAACCCAGTAAACGTAATGAGCTCAAATCGTTGCGGTTAGGCCACGAATCGCCAAAGCGCATCAAACCACGAATTGCGGTTGGCGAAGTGTAAAGTATATTTATGCCATATTTTTCAACCATTTTCCACCATCTGTCTGGATATGGATAGGTTGGTGCGCCTTCGTACATTACAATGGTGGCTCCATTCATCAGCGGGCCGTACACAATGTAGCTGTGCCCTGTAATCCATCCGGGGTCGGCGGCACACCAATACCTATCGTCGGGTTTTATATCGAAAACAAGTTTGTGCGTAGTTGCGGTGTAAACGCTGTAACCGCCGTGGGTGTGCATCATTGCTTTTGGCCTGCCCGTAGAGCCCGAAGTGTAGAGTAGAAATAGCATATCGTTGGAGTCCATTTCCTCCGTTTCGCATTTTGTAGAAGCTATGGGCAAAGATACCAAATCTTGATACCAATAATCGCGACCATTTTCCATGTAAACATCTGCATTGGTACGTTTTACGGTAATGCAAATTTCCATGGTGGGCGAAAGTTCCATGGCTTTGTTTACAATCGATTTCATTTCAACTATTTTGCCGCGTCTATAACCACCGTCGGCAGTAATTACCACGCGACTGTTGGCGTCGTTTATTCTGTCGGCTAAAGCTTCGCTACTAAAACCGCCATACACCACGCTGTGAACAGCACCAATTTTGGCGCAAGCAAGCATGGCAAAAATTTGTTCGGGCAATTGTGGCATATAAATAGTTACCACGTCGCCTTTTTTTACGCCCATACTTTTCAGCACATTTGCAAACTGACTAACTTCGCGGTTGAGGGCATGGTACGAGAAAGTGCGCACTTCGCCCGGTTCACCTTCCCAAATAAGCGCTATTTTATTACGGACTTCGGTGTGTTGGTGGCGGTCGATGGCATTGTAAACGATGTTTGTTTTTCCACCGCTAAACCATTTGTAAAAAGGAGGATTGGAATCGTCTAAAACTTTATCCCATTTTTTAAACCAATGCAAATTATCGGCTTGTTCAGCCCAAAATTCTTCTCTATTTTCGATGGAATACTTGTAAAGGGCGTCGTATTCTTTTACATTCGCCTGATCTATCACTTTTTGGGATGGATAATAGATCGATTTTACGTTTTCGTTGCTCATAAAATGATTTTTTGTTGATTTAAAGTTCAACCTATTTGAGTTTCCATTTTTGCATTTTACAAAATTGAAATTCCTATAGATTTTTATAAAGAACAAATATCATTCAATCATGTTCAGTTTCAAATCAAATATATTGAACCATGATAGGCACATAGAAGAAAATCGCAAATTCAATTGCCGTCCTATTATGAGCATAGCCGTCAAGCTAATGAAAATATTAAAAAAAAAATTATATAATATACTAGTTTGTTGACCCCCAACCCCCAAAGGGGGCTAAGACATATTCTCTACATAAAATAAGAGAAATTAAAGATACTGCGTCTTAAGGCCCCCTTTGGGGCATAGCCGTCAAGCTAAGGTAAATATTAAAAAAAAAGTGATATAATTTAATGATTTATTGCACTGCCCCTAACCCCTAAAGGGGAACAGAAATTACTTATGTCTCTGAAATTTCTGATTTGCAAATTAATATTATGATATTTTTACATCAAATTATATAGACGATACTAACCTTACACCCCTTTAGGGGCTTGGGGCGGGAACATTCAAAATTAGATTGACGATCGTCCTATTTTTGGGTGTTTAAAATTTATATACTACCAATTCGTACAGTCGAGCTTCGTTGGCATCACCTTTCATATTTTCGTTGAAAGGGTTGAATTTTAGTGTAACTTGATGATTGCCTTTTTGGAGTTGCGTTGAAATAATATTACTAAAACCGGTGTTTTGCCATTCTCCAGTGCCACGTTGTGGGAAAACAAAAATACCTCTTTCGGCAGTGTCAACATATACTGTTCGGAGGGCACAGCGGCTGTCGGTATTTATGGGTCCGTTGCCGTTGGCGTATCTCACTTTAAGCGCATACTTGCCAGAACTTGGAATTTGAATGTCGAATTTCGATTCGGAATTTATAGTTTTTGTTGAAACAATAAATTCTGTAATATTCTCATTTTTAAAAGAATTAAAAACAAAACTTTTCCCTTTCAGCGGATAAACTGTTGCCTGAAATGCTGGAAGAATAGGCGCTGAAGCAAACGATTTATTCCCTGCACTGTCGGCAGCAATAACTTGATACGAATCGTTCGTTGTGGACTTTAACTGCAACCAATTTTCGGATTGCGTTGTCAGTAAATTTCCATTTTTCAAAATAATATATTGCTTGGAATTTTTCACTTTATTCCAACTCAGCTTATCTCCAACATATTTTAAAATAGGCGTTTCGGGCGTAAAAGTAACAGGCAGAATATTGATTTCAGATTTGGTTGAAAATGTATTTGCTAATTCAATTTCAATTTTCACGTCTCCTTTCAGATTAGTAGGAATTTCGGGCTTTGATGGCTTTCCATTTACGGTAAACTTTTCTATCTCGTTTCCATAACCATTCATAGTAATTTGCAGCGAGGCATTGCGGTACTTGAAATTTGTCAAGGTGCGTTTGCCTTTCAATGCTTTGGGTACAAAAGGCTGAAAACTAAGTTTGTTTTCGTGAAATTCTATACCAAAAAGCAAACGGTGCACCAATGCCAAATTGCCGGAAAGGCTCCACAGCATAACACTCGAATTGATTTGTGTACCAGCAAAATCGCCATTTGCAGCCACGTAATTTTCTTTGTTAGTGAGAAAAAGCGCTGCCGCTCTGTAAATGGCTGCCATTTGTGCCAATACCGCTTTTTCGTTTCCAGCTCGAGCCGCTGCCAATGCCCAATACGACTGCACAAAAGGCCAAATCGCATTGTTGTGATAAGCTGGAATTTGCGGAATTTGTGGATAAAAACACGGTACGCCAAAATCGGTTATGGGAAATTGAGCTACCGTAGTCGCTGCTTGCTCGGCATTGCTGATGCCAAAAAGAATACACAGCGCTTCGCCCAAAGTTTCCGAACGAGGCGATGCAATTAACTGTTCGCGACCATACAAATACTGACCGTGATAGTTTTTATCCGCTAACCACAAGTTGCGTTGAATGCCGTTCTTTATCGTTACGGCTTGTTGTGTAAATTCAGTTGCTTTTTGTTTGTCATTGAGCAACAAAGCCATTTTGGAGGCAATAATATTGGCCTGATAATGAGCAGCATTGGTGCCCAAATTTTCCGATTGGTAAATATCCGAAGGCTGCATCCATGTGGGATAACTTTGCTCGCGCCAATCTAAAAACGACGATTCGCCTTTCATCAATCCAGTTTGGGGGTTGAAAGCATTGTGTTGGTCGTCAGTAATGGAGTTTTTAATAACCTCGTACGCATATTTCAGCCACGCGCGGTCGCCCGTTACTTTGTACAATTCCCACGCTGCCACCGACCAAACAATGCGGTCGGTAGACACGGGATAGGCTCCACCGGTACCTGTATCTTGAATTATGCGGTTATTTTGCACTTTGCGCATCAGACTTTTTTTGGCTACTTCGGGCTGCATATACGCCATCGACAGAAAAATGCTGTAACTTATATCGCGCGTCCACACACCAGCCCACTCTTTACCCGTGCGGAAAGTGCTGTCTTTTTCGATAGCCAGCAGCATTTCTTCCAACGATAGATTATAAATGGCATCCGACAACATATAATCGGAACTGTAGGTAGGCAAAGTGCTGATATCCTTTGTTAATGTCCAGCTGTTGGACGTTGATTTTGTATCTGCCTCATTATTCAAAACCAACAAAATTTCGAAAATCGAATCACCCTCCGCATCTTTCAATTCCATTGCGGGACGCGCATACAAATTGCTAAAATCCCACGACAAAGGCGCCGCATTGCCCGCAATATACACAGCATTAAAATCGGCTTTTGTAATAATATCGCCATTGGCAGTGGCATAAAACCCTTTAGTATCGAATGAATGAAAAACGGGGCGCATATCCAACTTAACAGTCCACGCGGTATTTTTAGGCAGATTTCCGTTGTTATCAGCATCTGAAGTGAGCACTGTTTGTTTCCCAAAAACAATATTAGTCTCACATTTCCCATTTACAGGTTTTAGCGTAATTGTATGATTTACGCCCGCAGGCAACTCGTTATCGTGCGAATTGATACTAAATTTAAACTCTATAGTGGGATTGTATTTCTGAAAAGCCGCACTTTTGTAGTTCGAAACCAATTGCTTAGCCGTCAGTGCCCGCGCCTCAAAACTATCTTGCACTACCCTATCAGGATAAACACTAAATTTATCCGAGCTGTAAAATGGCTTATCTTCGAGCAAGCAGCTACAAAATAAGACCATGACAAAAGCTATAAAAAGTGATTTTTTCATGGGAAACATGGAGTAAAAAAAAGAATACTATTACCTTTTGATAATTTTATGTGTTTCTTTTCGTCCGTTTGCTGTTTCAATTTGCAAATAATACATTCCGTTTTTAATCGAACTTATATCAATCTCATTATCTTTGCTAATACTAAAATGACTAGTACGTCCAAGATTGTCAAATAATCGTATATTGAGTAATTGCTCAGAAGTATAAATTTTCAAAAAATTAGATACTGGATTTGGATAAATACTAATTTCATTCTTAAAATGTCTGTCAATAGCAGTTCCTGAGCAATTTACCTCTTCAACAGCATATTTGTTGCTACCAATTGCTTGCCAGCAAATCGAACTATTTGTTGATAAATCAATGGTTTGTTCGGTGGCAGTTGCACCGCTTGCGTTATTAAACACGACACCAACATTAAAACTACTATGATTACTAAATGTATATGAGTAAAATCCATCTGCATCTTTTTGAATTGCTGTTCCAGGCCAAGCGCCAGCAAGCGCTGTGGCAGTACCTTCCCAAACATAAATTTTGCAAGCAGTCCAAGAAGTTGGAGATTTAAATCGCACTGTTATAGAACTTGCTTTTGGCAATGCAGTGTAGGTATTCATTACAATTGTCGATTTCTCGTTATTAAAAAAAGAAGCTACTTTAAAGTTTGTAGTGCCTTCGGGTAATGTAATTTCACCAGTATATAATGTAGAATTTAATGTTGGTTCACTTCCATTAGTAGAATATCGTATGCTGTAGCCTTGTGGAGCCGAAATGGTTAGCTTTTGACCTAATTGGTAGGTGCCTGATGCGAGACTCATGGTAGGAGGAACAACAATTTGTACTTTCGACCAAACAGCATAATCAGTGCCTGAAGCAGACAATATCCATCCCGAACCTTCAGGCGACCAGCTACCTGTACCAATCTTAACAGCCACCGATGCAGAAGTATCTTCATATCGCTTTTTGATATAAGCAGCATAAACTCCAGTTGTAGTTGCTACCTGAATAGAACTCCATGCATCAATTTGGTTTGCTTTGCGCACAGCCATAATGGGGTCAATTTGCTCTTTATAGCTGCTATATATGCGTGTTTGATTTTCTTTCATATATGTCCCACCGTAGTAATGAGGAATATAAACACAAGGAATCCCTGGATGTGTTAATATATAAGCATATCCTTTCATTATATTGATGCCTTCGGGAGCACCATACTTCACAAAAGTATCGTGATTGTCAACAAAAGTTACAGCATAGTCGGAATAACCAAACTGACCTACTAAGCCAGCCATTGTATTGCCAGAACCAAATTTGGCATAGTTTCCATTAAATCCATCTATCATGGAATAATATTGAGAGAAATCAAAGGTGGTCGATTTTTTACCTGTGCCATCTATCCAGTTTTTTAGAGTCGTAGCGTTTCCATCCCAATACTCACCTACTGAAAAATAAGGAGTGCTTGCTGTGTTATATTCGCCTACATAACTGGCACTAAAACCTTTCGTCATATCCCAACGCCAACCTTCGAAACCTTGTTCTTTTAGTTTCGTAAGATATGTTTTAATGCCTTCTTGAGTTTCAATATTGGTGTGATCAAGATCGCGACCACCATCGAAATTTTCTCCTGTATCATTAGCCCCGCAAGGTTTTGGTCCGCGTGAGTCTACCCAACCATTATTAGCTTCATCATTCGAAGTTATGGTTGAACAACTCCAAGAAGGATTTGTAAAAGTTGTCCAGTCGCTTGTTCCACTTCTATGATTTGCCACTAC
>CAMDNO010000082.1 GCA_945902955.1 Porphyromonas cangingivalis | reverse complement strand
GGTTTTGGAAGTTGAAATTCCCATCGGAAGACCCTATGACTGTAGATAATATTGTGAATAAACATCTCAAAGTATTGGACAAACGCAACTGCAATTTTTTGCTCAATTGTGCACCAAATCGCGATGGATTGATGGATAATAATGTGGTGAAACGGTTGGGTGAAGTAGGAAAAGCATATAAAAAATAAATCAAAACTGATTATATTATAATTGTGAAAAAACAGATATTTCTCATCCTGTTAAGTATCATTTGTGGCATGACACTACCGTTGCAAGGGCAAACTACCAGCAGCGAATCGCTCAATTTCACAAAACTGATTCCGGAGCATCCTGAAAAACATTTTTTTCAGATGGACAACTACAATGTATGGTGCAACGGAGCAGTGAAAGGCAACGATGGAAGATATCATTTATTCTTTTCAAGGTGGAAAAAATCAAGAGGTTTTGATGCGTGGTGCACCCATTCGGAGGTAGCTCATGCTGTGTCCGACAAATTGTTTGGCCCCTATAAATTTTCGGATATATCTTTACCAGCTCGTGGAACTAAATATTGGGATGGCGAAATGACTCACAATCCACACGTTATTAAGCATAAAGGAAAATATTATCTCTACTATACTGCCAACACGGGCAGCGGATATTGGAAAACTACCGGCGACAGCGTACGCCCTACCATGCGCGATGCCGAATGGTGGGTAAACCGTAACAATCAGCGCATTGGAGTAGCAGTAGCCAAAAGTCCCTACGGGCCTTGGAAGCGTTTCGACAAACCTTTGCTAGATACCGTTGCGGGCAGAAGAACCATGGGTGTTCCTACTGTTTTTATTCGCCCAGATGGACAATTTTCACTGGCTTATAAATCGGTTATGGGTAATCAAAAAACCACAAAAACGGTGGTAAAACATTTCATCGCATTGTCGAAAAATCCTTTGGGACCATTCAAAGATTACGATAAACCGTTTATCACTTCTCCCAAAACCGATTTTCCTATCGACGACCATGTGGAATGGTATCAGGATGGCAAATATTATTGCATTGCCAAAGATCATGGCGATAAAATAACCGAACACGGCATTGCGCTTTTGCTTTTCGAATCGGCAAATGGATTGGATTGGAATTTGTCTAAAAATTCGTTGGTACATAAGTTTAATATTCGATTTTCAGACGGGGAAACATTTGATTTTGATCGCTTTGAAATGCCTAAAGTCTATCTCGAAAAAGGGAAAGTGATTGTATTGTTTTTAGCTGCGAAAGAAAAAGGAAAAGAATATTCGTTTTCGGTGGTATTGCCGGTGGTGTATAAATAAGATTATTTCATTCAAATTTATTAAAAAATTATAACGTATTATCTATGTCAGTTAAAACCAAACAGTTCTTTTTAATTATAGCTCTCGTTATAAATGCTACCCAGCTATTTTCGCAAGCCGACCGCACTATAACACTAAATTACAACAACGAAAAAGGCAAACTAAACACTTTTTTCAACGAGTGCGTGGGAGCCGGTCGTGCAAACGAAGGACTACGTGCCGACTGGCAGGAACAACTCAGATATGTTACCAAAGAATGCGGTTTCAAATACATTCGTATGCATGGCCTGTTGAGCGACGATATGGGCGTTTATCGCGAAGAAAACGGAAAATCAGAATATAATTTCCAATATGTTGATGCACTGTTTGATGCTCTACTCAATATCGGCATCAAACCCTTTGTAGAGTTGGGATTTATGCCCAATGGATTAGCGAGCGGCAACACCACCGTTTTCTGGTGGAAAGGCAATGGAACACCTCCCCGCGATTATCAGAAATGGGAAGATTTGATTCGGGCCCTGACGCAACACTTCACCGAAAGATACGGCGAAGAAGAGGTGAAAGCCTGGTATTTCGAAGTGTGGAACGAGCCCAATCTGGACGGATTCTGGCATAGCACGCAATCCGAATACTTCAAATTATACAACCATTCGGTCAAAGCCGTTAAAAGCGTAAATCCAGCATATCGCGTGGGTGGTCCTGCTACTGCCGGAGCTGCCTGGGTGCCCGAAATGATAGCGTATTGCAAACAGAACAACGTCCCTATCGACTTTATCAGCACGCACACTTACGGCGTAAAACAGGGATTTTTGGACGAATTTGGAAGAGGAGGCACAGTACTAAATAAAGACAAAAATGCGGTAAGCGGCGATGTTATTAACTCTCGCAAACAGATTTCCAATACTTTCAAACCCAATCTCGAATTGCACTATACCGAATGGAGTTCGTCGTACACACCCGCCGACCCGATGCACGACAGTTACCATCAGGCAGCCTATATTTTACAAAAGTTAAAAGAAGTAGGCAACACTGCTAACTCAATGTCGTACTGGGTATTTACTGATATTTTCGAAGAAGCCGGTGTACGATTCGGAGCTTTTCATGGGGGTTTTGGGTTGCTAACTATTCAAGGAATAAACAAACCCGCATTTTATGCCTACCAGTTTTTGAATAAATTAGGCAAAACAGAACTGGCGAATGCAGATTCGGCATCATGGGCATGCAAGAATGATAAAGGAGTACAAGTTTTGTTGTGGGATTTTACAAACACCCACCCGGGCGACTCGGTACACAATCAGAAATACTACATACAGGATTTACCCGCCAAAGTAAAGGGAAAAGTAAAAATTGTTCTTTCGGGAATGCCATCAGGCAGTTACACCTTGAAAATATATCAGACCGGTTATCGTGTAAACGATGCTTACACCAGCTTTTTGGATATGAAAAAACCCTTGAATTTGAATCGTGAACAGCTGACCAAAATCAAAAACAACAATAACGGTGCACCTGTTTCAACGCTTACAGTTCAGGTAAAAGCCGATGGAGAATTAGTTAAAATGATTGACATTCGGGAAAATGATGTATTTTTACTAGAATTTTTAAAGAGTAAATAAATTGATTTTAAAAAAATGACAAAGAATAAATTATTTCTGCTGGGTATCATTCTTATTTCGTTTGGATTAAAAATTTCTGCTCAGTGGTCGCTCACTAATCGACCTACAACGCCAGCAGTTACTGAACCTTACACAGTTAAACCATCCGACCCTACAGATTATCAGGAAGTAAAAATGGATTTTCCAATTGCAACTGGAAAGTATGCACCACAATGGGATTCGATAAAAAACGCTTATACCGGCACTCCGGCATGGTTTCGAGAGGCCAAATTTGGCGTTTTTATTCATTGGGGACCACAAGCTTCGGGATGTAGTGGCGATTGGTATGCGCGCAATATGTACAAAGAAGGACACAAAGCAAATAAAAACCATTTGAAGAATTTCGGCCACCCAAGCGAGTTTGGTTATAAAGATGTGCTGAATGCTTGGAAAGCACCGAAATGGGATGCTGGTGCATTAACACAGGCTTTTTACGATGCAGGTGCTCGTTTTGTAATGGCAGTAGGTGTGCATCATGATAATTTTGATCTATGGAATTCGGCTTATCAACCGTGGAATGTAACGAATATTGGCCCTAAAAAAGATATGATTGGTGCATGGAAAACTGAAGCGCAAAAACGAGGAATGAAATTCGGTATTACTTTTCATCACGAATATACTTGGTGGTGGTGGCACAATGCTTTTGGCGCTGATAAACTCGGCGATAAAGCAGGGGTGCCTTACGATGGGCATTTAACCAAAGAAGATGGGAAAGGTAAATGGTGGGACGGACTTGATCCACAGTTGCTTTACACTGCGGATATGCGTCAGTACAAAGATATCGACGTTATCGCATTTGGTAATAAAGGCATTTTTCAGGATCATCAGGATTATGCCAAGTGGTATGCCGAATGGTGGGCACGCCGTATAATGGATGCGGTGGATAAATACGACCCCGACTTGATTTATACCGATGGCAATGGCAAATGGCCATTTAGTGGCACACACAGTGCTTCGGGGTTTAAATGCGATGCAGCTGCACGTGTGGTGGCCGATTTTTACAACAAAGCCGATATCCGACATGGCAAAACCGATGTGTTGGCTTGTATTAAATTTGCGCCTAACAATCCGGCGCTTGGTATTACGTACGAAGTGAATTTTCCCGGGAAAATAATGACAGACAAGCCATGGATAGGTGAAAATCCTGTTGGTGATTGGTATTACGCTCCGGGATATACTTACGAAGCTTCGAGTATGGTATATAGCTTGCTCGAATATGCTTCGCGCGATGGCAATTACGCTTGCGCTGTGCCCATTACTCCCGAGGGTGATTTGGAGCCTGCTTGTCTGAAAATGCTTAACGATATGGGCGCATGGATGAAAATAAATGGCGAGGGTATTTATGGGAGCAAAGCCTGGACAACCTGGGGCGAAGGTGAACTAATTGCCGACCCCAAAAAACCTGAAAAAGCGCCTGCATTACGTGTATTTCCGGGTGGAGGACTTTCAAAATATCATGCTGATTTTAAATATGAAAAATCTGATTTTAGATTTACCGAGGGTAAAAATGGAGAAATCTATGTGTGGTGTATGGCAAAACCAGTTTCTGGAGAATTATTATTGATTAAATCGTTAGGAAAGCAAGCCAATTTAATTTCAAAAAAAATAAAATCTGTACAGTTACTTGGTTCCAATAAAAAATTGAAATGGAAGCAAAAAAACGAAGGCTTATCTATTACATTTCCTGAAAATGCGAATTTGAATTATGCAGTTGGTTTTAAGGTAATAACAAAATAAGTGGACATGAATAAAGTGAATTCTATTTTTCAAATAATTTTGCTGTTTATAGCTTTACAATTTATGGAAAATGCAAATTTGTAAATATTTTTTAATTCGTTCATCTACACTATATTAAATCTTGGTTCTTGCGTCCTATATAAATCAAAACTAAAATTCACCAACAACCTCATTTTCAGGATTAAAAAACATAATGTAATATATGGGCATATAAACAATACCGTTCTTTTCAATTACTTTTTGCTCATTGGACAATACAAAAGCACGATGAATATTGTATTCTTTATTCTCCAAAAACTTGTTCAATGCGCTATGGATATAATAGTCTTTGCCTGATTTAATTTCCAATGGTATTACAGAAAGATGATTAGCATCGTCAATAAGGTAATCTACCTCTCCATTTTTTTTATTATCATAGTAATGCAAATTAAAGCCATGAGCCTTAAGCTCTTGTGCCGCAACAGTTTCGTAAACAGATCCAAGATTGATACTTTTTATGTCCTGCATTATAGCATTAATATTGTTTTTGAAAAATATACCGGTTAATAAGCCCACATCGTTGAGGTAAAGTTTAAGTAGATTTTTGCCGCTATTTTCTATAAGAGGATAAGTTGGTGTACTTATTGCTTTTACATCCAAAGCTACCCCGGCAGAAATCAGGTAGTCGAATTCATCTTCATAATCAGCCATTCTTTTACCATTTTTTCCTTCTATATCACTGGCAATCATTCTCTTTTTTTTGTTTTCTAAATTTGAAGGAATCATTTTGTAGATTCTTTGAATCTTTAGTTTGGAATGAGTTTTTTCATACTTGGCAACATCTATACCATACAAAGTATAAATATCATGCTGTATTTTACGTATCAACATAACGTTTTGCTGTTCAATAAATGTTTTTACTGCTTCGGGTAGCCCACCCACAATTAAATATTTTTTAAACAGATCGAGTATCCTATTGTGCAATGTATCAGGTAGTGGTTTTAATTCGTCAAAGCATTTATGCATTGTTTCCAAAACAAGTTTACCGATACCATTTGCTATAAGAAATTCCTCAAAATCAATGGGATACATGTGTTTAATTTCGATGCTTCCTAATGGTATGGATGAGGTAGTTGCCAATGTTACTCCCAACAAGGAACCACTGGCAATATAGGTGTACTTATCATCTTCTTTTAAAAATTTCAACAACGAAAGTAAATGATCGTAAGCCTGAATTTCATCGATAAAAACCAAGGTATCCGATTTTTCTTTCATGCGGTTGCCGGCTAAAACGCTTAAAGCCAAATAAAAATCATTTACCGTTTTAGCTTCAGCAAATATTTTATTGCCCAGCTTATCTTCCTCCATGTTAATTTCAATATAGTTTTTAAAGAGCTTTTGTCCTATATTCCTGATGGTGAATGATTTTCCAATCTGACGGGCTCCATCAATTATCAAAATTCTTTTTGATTCGAACTTGAGATGATTTTCGATATAATTTTCAATTTTACGAAATAACATGGGAGTATTTTTATGATTAGGGTGCAAATATACACTTTTCTATGATAATCGCAAAACAATTAATACACTTTTCCTATAAATTATACAATCAAAAAATACACTATTACTATAAAGTATACAGTAAAAAAATACACTTTTCCTATAAAATATATAAGTAAAAAATACACTTTTCCGAAATTTACAATATAATAAATGCATGAAATAATAAGAATTTCTCAAAAACAACAAATAAAACAAGATGTAATTTGCTATGAAAGAGCATTTAAAACATCTAAACTTTAGTTGCATTACATTGAAAAAAATGCGCTTTTGATGGTGTTTGATATAGAGACAAAGCATAAAGGGGTGCTAATAACGGGAATGTGTTATTATTATCAACATAAATGATTATCTTCTTGTACCGTTATTGCGAATATATTTCGTTATTTTTGTAACCTTAAAACCAATATGTATGAAATCAATTAATTATTTTTTATTACTATCAATTTCTTGCTTGTTATTAATAACAACAAGTTTAGATGCTCAATCAAACGACCGGCTTTGGTATCAAAGTCCAGCTACAACATGGCTAGAGTGCTTACCCATTGGTAATGGTTCTATTGGAGCCATGATTTACGGTAATGTTAGCAACGAACGAGTACAGTTCAACGAACAATCTCTTGAAACAGGCGACCAAGTAAAAATGGGTAATTACCAATCATTTGGCGAAGTATATTTTACTACGCCGGCTCTTACTGCCACAGGTTATCAGCGGGAACTTCGCCTCAACGATGCCGTTCATACAACTCGTTTTGATGCTAATGGAGTGCATTATGAGCGCAATTATTTTGCCAGCTATCCCGACAAAGTGATTGTGATGCGTTACACTGCTGACAAAACAGGTCAAATTACCGGAAAAGTAAAACTCACCGATACGCATGGGGCAGTAAAAACTGTAACTGGCAACAACCGACTTATTGCCACAGGAAAACTCACCGAAAACGGCATGGATTATGAATCGCAGATTTTGGTGATAAACGATGGCGGTACAATTGCTGCCGACACCTCTGGTATTCAGGTTACTGGTGCCAACTCTGTAACTGTACTGCTCGCCGCGGGAACTTCCTTTATCCTCGATTTGAGTAAGCAATTTAAAACCGCACATCCTCATGCTAAACTTACGCAAATTATCGACAACGCCGCAGCGAAAACCTACAATCAACTACTCAGCAACCACTTAGATGATTATCAGCCACTTTACACACGTGTGAAGATAGACATAAAGGGCGACAATATTGATATGCCCACCAACCAACGTCTTACAGCTTACAAAACGAAAGGAAATACAGTTGGCGACCCAATTTTAGAAACACTTCTCTTCAAATACGGACGATATTTACTTATCAGTTCATCGCGTGCAGGTGGCTTACCCGCCAATTTGCAAGGACTTTGGAACGATAGTAAGGCACCCGCTTGGTACTCGCAATACACCACCAATATCAATTTGGAAATGAATTACTGGCCAGCCGACCAAACAGGTTTAGCAGAATGCCAACAGCCTTATTTTGACTGGGTAGAGAATTTGGCCAAAGTTCAAAAAGTATCTACCGACCCCAAACTGATAACTCCTTATGGTTGGATAGCTTACAGTACCAATAATATCTTTGGAGGTAACTCCGCATGGGGCATTCACCGTCCGGGCAGTGCGTGGTTGAGCCAAAATTTTTGGGATCATTATGCATTCAACAGAGATAAAGACTTTCTAAAAAACCGCGCTTATCCAATGATGAAAGATGTGGTTTCGTATTGGGAAAATCACCTTGTAGCCCGTGCAGATGGAAAGCTGATTACTCCCGATGGTTGGTCGCCAGAGCATGGTCCAAACTTACTTGAAGGCGACAGAACACCTTATCCAGGCGTGTCGTACGACCAACAAATTATGTACGACTTGTTTTCAAACTATGTAACTGCGGCGCGCGAACTGAAAGTTGACTCACTTTACGCCAATAAAATCAGGGACATGCGCAACAAAATGCTAGGACCACAAATTGGGAAATGGGGACAATTGCAAGAATGGATGGAAGATGTAGACCGACAAGATGACAAACACAGACACAACTCGCATTTATTTGCTGTACATCCGGGCCGTCAAATCAGCCCCTTGTCAACGCCCGAATTTGCGAATGCAGCGTTAGTTTCCATCAATTCTCGCGGCGATGTGGGAGGCGGCTGGAGTAGTGCATGGAAAATTAATATCTATGCCCGACTACTGCAACCTGAACGTTCGTACTTCTTTGTGAATCAGCTGTTAAACAAAAATATCCTTTCCAACTTGTTCGACACTTATCCACCATTTCAAATGGATGGAAATTTTGGATATACCGCTGGGGTTACAGAAATGCTGTTACAATCGCATTTGTACACCACCAAAAATGGAAAAATCACCGACAATCCCGATTCGATAAGTAACTCATTAATTCTATTATTACCTACTTTACCTAAATCTTGGTCTACTGGCTCATTAAAAGGAATAAAAGCACGTGGAGGATTTGAAGTAGATGTGTATTGGACCAATGGGGAGTTGGATTCGGCATACGTGCGTTCTACAAGTGGCAATTTGGCTTATATCAGATATGGCCTTGACCAACAAAAAATGACAAGCCTAAACTTCACTTACAAAAGTAAATTTCGCAAAAATTTAACCACTACCACTATTACTAATGGCGTGCAACTAACATGGAGCAAAAGTGTTTTTGCAACCGGTGGTTATAAAATTGAACGAAAAGACGACTGTAATAATTTTGTTGAACTAGCTGATATTAAAGATATTAACAATACAACTTTCACCGACATTAGCACTGCCGCCGATGTAGAATACACCTATCGTGTAACTTACTATAATACAGCTAAAGACACTACCTATTATTCAATTTTAGCATCTGTGGCAGCCAGTAAACCAGCAGTTAGTGTGCTCTTAAAAAAGCCAACCATTACCAGCTCTACCAACAGTGCATCCTATTCGGGTGCATTGGCGGTAGATGGACTTTCGGCAGCAACTGATGCCAATCGTTGGGTGTCGGCAGCTTTCACTGCAGCCAATCCGCAATGGATTTCGGTAAACTTGGGTGGTCAATTTATTGTAAATAAATTCAAATTATACACCGGTTATCAGGGCTATAACTCTGCTTTGACAGATTTTAAACTACAAAAAATGAGTGCCGGAGTGTGGAAAGACATGATTTCGGTTACTGGAAATACAAATGCATTATATACTAACTGCATTGCCAACGACACTGTAAGTGAAGTGCGACTTTACGTAACAGCAGCCACAGGCGGCATTGTAAGATTATACGAAATGGAATTGTTTGGTAAAGCTTATACTCCAAATGCACTAAAGCAAATTTCTTCTAATCAAGATATTACTATATTTCCGAATCCAGCTAAAAACAAGATTAGAATTGAAAATTGTGAATCAATAAAAAGCATTGAATTATATAACTCAATAGGACGACAAATAACTCAAAAATTTGCTTCCAATTCCATTGATATTTCAAATCTCACTTCAGGATTTTACACTGTAATAGTCAACAAAACAAATTCATGCAAATTTATCAAATTGTAAACTTATAGCTTTAATTATATATCAAAGAAAATCAATTATAAAGTCAAAAAGCTTTAATTTCCATCTTTTGTTATCAATTTATACCACAATAGTTACTATTCAGACCAATAATATCTCCGAAAATAATATATCTTTGAACCTTAATATTTTCAATTAATTTGGGCATAAATTAGTGCAACTTTTTTGTCATTTTATTATAAGAAAATTAATAGAAATAAATATAATTAAAATCCAAAATAATCAATAAATTTCAAATGAAAAGAATCTATTTTATGTTTGCCACTTGCATATTGGCAATAAGTTTATCATTCAGCTTACAAGCGGCAAAACCAATTTATTTGGACGACAAACAGCCAATAGAAGCGCGAGTAAAAGATGCTCTTTCCAAAATGACTTTGGAAGAAAAAGTTAAACTTTGTACCGCTCAATCTAAGTTTAGCAGTCATGGTGTGCCTCGCTTGGGAATTCCTGAAATTTGGATGAGCGACGGCCCTCACGGTGTGCGAATGGAAATTCTGTGGGATAGTTGGGGTCATGCCGGATGGACAAACGACTCCTGTACTGCTTTTCCGGCTCTCACTTGTTTGGCTGCAAGCTGGAATCCCGAAATGTCGGCACTTTATGGTAATGCTATTGGCGAAGAGGCGCGTTATCGCCGCAAAGATGTATTACTTGGCCCGGGTGTAAATATCTATCGTACACCACTTAACGGACGCAATTTCGAGTATTTGGGCGAAGATCCTTTTTTGGCTTCCAAAATGGTTGTTCCTTATATTCAGGGAGTTCAGCAAAATGGTGTGGCAGCTTGTGTAAAACATTATGCGCTTAATAATCAGGAAAAATGGCGCGGACATATCAATGTGGAACTCAGCGACCGTGCACTTTACGAAATTTATTTACCTGCTTTTAAGGCTGCAGTTGTCGAAGGCAAAGTGTGGAGTATAATGGGCTCGTATAATCAAATCAGAGGCGAATATGCTTGTCATAATAACCTAACATTGAATAAAATACTCAAAGGCGAATGGAAATTCGATGGTTGTGTAATTACAGATTGGGGAGGAGCACACGATACCAAACAATCGGCTTACAATGGCTTGGATATTGAAATGGGAACATGGACCAATGGATTTACCTCAAACAAAGCATTTGCTTACGACGATTATTTTTTAGCGAATCCATATCTTAAAATGCTGAAATCCGGCGAAATACCTGTTTCGAATGTAGATGATAAAGCATCTCGCATACTTCGAATGATTTTCCGAACAGCCATGAATGTAAACAAACCTTATGGTTCGTTAGCTACCGAAGAGCATCACAATGTGGGACGAAGAGTAGGAGAGGAGGGAATTGTTTTATTGCAAAACACAGCAAAACTACTTCCAATAGATGCTTCGAAATACAAAACCATTGCTGTAATTGGCGAAAACGCGACTCGCAAATTGACCGAAGGCGGTGGTTCGTCGGAATTAAAAGTTAAACGCGAAGTTTCACCATTACAAGGATTAACCGAAAAACTGGGTGCAGCTAAGGTTAAATATGCTATGGGTTATGCCTCGGGGGCTGTTTCGTACGACCGCGTACTGAAATCAAAACTAAATACCGACTCGCTGCGCGCTGCTGCGGTAAAATTAGCTGCCGAATCGGATATAGTAATTTTTGTTGGCGGTTTAAATAAAAACACGCAACAGGACTCGGAAGGCGACGACCGTCGTTCGTTGGCTTTGCCTTTCGGACAAAACGAACTGATTGCTGAATTGCAAAAAGCAAATAAAAATATAGTACTCGTTATGCTCAGCGGTAATGCCTACGAAATGCCGTGGATAAATGAAACTACTACACTTGTTCAGGCTTGGTACATTGGCTCCGAAGCCGGACGTGCTATTGCTAATGTGCTTTCGGGCGAAGTGAATCCAAGTGGAAAGTTGCCATTTACTTTTCCTGTAAAACTTGCCGATAACAGCGCACATGCCTTTGGTGCAATTTCGTATCCGGGCGATAGCATTAACCAGCATTACAAAGATGATATTCTGGTGGGTTACCGCTGGCATGATACAAAGAAAATTGCGCCACTATTTCCATTTGGTTATGGCTTGAGTTACACTACTTATGCTTATGGTAAAGCTACTGCCGACAAAAAGAAAATCTCGGCCAACGAAACAATCGAAATTACTGTTCCGGTAAAAAACACAGGCACAGTAAAAGGAAAAGAAATTGTACAGTTATATGTAAAAGACCTGAAATCGAGCGAAATGCGCCCCGAAAAAGAATTGAAACATTTTGCGAAAGTGGAACTCAATCCGGGCGAAGAAAAGGTAGTAACCTTTAAAATCGACAAAACAGCGTTGCAGTTTTACAGTGATGTGAAAAAAGATTGGGTTGCCGAAGCAGGTAAATTTACAGTGTTGATAGGAGCTTCATCACGCGATATAAAAGCAAAAGTGGATTTCGAATTGCAATAAGATTATAGTTCTAAAAAAATGGGCTGTCAGTTAAATTGACAGCCCATTTTTTATAAATAATTCTTCCGATATTCCGAAGGTAAAATGCCGTATTCGTCTTTGAAGTATTTCGAAAAGTACTTGGGGCTATTGTAGCCCACTTCGTAAGCAATTTCGGAAATGGATAAATCGGTTTTTTCGAGTAATTGTGTGGCTTTACGCAGGCGAATGGAACGAACATATTCGCTGGTGGTTTTGCCTGTAAGTGCCGACATTTTTTTATTCAAATAAACCGTACTCATACCTATCATTTTACTCAAATCTTCAATTCCAAATTCAGAATCAGCAATTTTTTCGAGCGTGTACTTGTTTACTTTTTCGAGTAGCTTTTCGTCCAAAGTAGGTAAATTTACTTCAGATATATCTACCCCCGATTGTGTATTTAGTTTCGAGCGTTGTTCGTCTTTTTTTATCAATAAATTGCGGATACGGGCTTTGAGCACGCCTACATTAAATGGCTTTGAAATATATTCGTCGGCACCTGCTTCAAATCCCGTAATTTTATCGTCGTCCAATGTATTAGCAGTTAATAAAACCACTGGAATGTGCGATGTATTGACTTCTGTTTTTACTTTTCGGCAAAATTCGAAGCCATCCATTTCGGGCATTGTTACGTCCGAAACAATAATGTCGGGTAAAAAACGGTTGGCCTTTTCGTGAGCAATTTGACCGTTATTTGCCTCTATTACATTGTACAAACTGCGCAGATTCTCTACTAAATAGAATCGAAAATCGTCGTTGTCGTCAACAATTAATATGGTTTTTGCTTTTTTCGAAATGAAATCCATTGTAGGAATTTTCATACTTTCCACCGAAACAACTAATTCTTCTTCGGGTAAATCTTCTTTAATTACCGGCGCCCGCTCTTCGGTCATAGGAAGTTCAATAATAAAGCTGGTTCCTTTGTCAATTTCACTTTCAACATGTATTTCGCCATTATGCAAGCGTACAAATTCGTAAGTTATCGAAAGTCCGATTCCGGTTCCCATATCGGCAATAGCACCTTGATTATCGACCTGATAAAAAGGTTTGAAGATGTTCGTAATTTTGTTTTTATCGATACCAATACCAGTATCGGTTACTTCGATGCGTATTGGTAAATCTTTTCCATCGTTATACTGAATATTTACTTCGACAGCTCCATGATTGGGAGTGAATTTAAATGCGTTCGAAAGCAGGTTGAATAATATTCGTTCTAATTTATTGTGGTCGAAATTGGTATATAATTCTTCCACATTACTTTTTACGGTAAGTTTAATGTCCTTATTTTGAGCAATGTCCATAAAAGGTAAAGCCACATCTTTGATAAAGCTAACTAAATTTCCCATTACGGGATGGTAAGTGATTTCGCCAACTTCTAACTTACGAAAATCGAGTAGTTGATTTACAATAAATAGCAATCGCTTAGCATTTCGGAGTACCATAGTGAGGTTGTTTCGCGTGCTAGCTTCCATGTTTTTGCTAAGCATATTTTCGATAGGCAACATGATAAGCGATACAGGAGTACGCAATTCGTGGCTCAAATTGGTGAAAAATTTCACTTTCATAGCGCTTATCTCTTCCACATGTTGCCGCTCTTGGTGTTCCTTACTAATGCGAAGCTCGAAAGTAGCCCTTTCAATCAGGTAACGATAGATAAATACAGCTAAGGCTGCTAAGATGATGAAATACAGCAAAAAAGCTGGCCAACTCAACCAAAATGGTGGTTTTACAGTGATGTTGAGCTTAATAGTTTTCGAATCAACAAATTGTCCGTTTTCTTTTAATCGAACTTTAAAAACATAGTCGCCTCTACTTAAATTATTATACGAAGCCATTGGTTCTAAAGCATTTAGAGTATTCCATTTTTCATCAAATCCTTCGAGTTTGTATTCGTACTTATTGTTTTCGGGATGTAAAAAACACAAAGCAGAAAAACCGATTGAGATACTATTTTCGTAATACTTAAGTTCTATTTCTGAAGTATTATTCAATGATTTTTTCAATAAAACACGACCTTCAATTTCTTGCCCAATAGGTATTAAGCTGCTGTTAATGAGTAGATTTGTAAATACTAAATTCGATTGTCGTTTTTCTAAGTTCAATTTTTTAGTATCGATAATATTAAAGCCATTAACGCCGCCAAATAGTAGTTTGTCGGTTTTTGTTTTAAATGCCGATTTACCATTAAACCTATTGTCCTGCAAACCATCGTCTTTGCTGAAACGAATTATACTGGCATTAATATCACTCAAATTACCATAACTGTTTACTTCAATTAAATACAATCCGGTAGTGGTACTAACCCATACTTTATTCGAATCGTCAATTAATACCATGTAAATAAGCTTGTTATCTAAGCCTGCCTCGTTGTTGAAAAAATGATAATTGCCGTTTTTTCCATCAACAATAGCCAACCCACTTTGTGTCGCCACCCAGTAATAGCCTGATTTATCCTGCGCTATTGAATTAATATAATTCCGTTCGGCATAGTTATCATTATTTTTTTTGAAATCAATTTGCTTTATGAGTTTTCCAATTGGGTCGAGCATATAAATTCCCCATGTACTTCCAAAAATTAAGTTGTTGTTCCGGTCTCTGAAAGCACTTTCGATACAAGTGTAGGTATTTGCAGTGATTTTATGAGTTTTAAAAATGGCATTTTTTTCATCCAGTTGGAATAAGCCACTGTTTAGTGTTCCAACCCATATATTTTGATTCTTATCTTCTACCAAGCTCCAAATGTCGTTGTCGGGTAGATGTATCGGACTATCAGGATTATTGCTATAATGTATAAATTTATTTTTGTCGTAACAGTACAACCCATCAATATAAGTACCAATCCATAGGCGATTTTTACTGTCGAAAAGTAAGGACACAATGGTGTTGTCTTTACTCCCTTTTCCGCTGTAATTTATTGTTGTATAGACTTTTGTGTTTGGGTTGTACTTGTAAAGTCCATTTCCATTAGTGCCAATAAAAATATTTCCGGCTTTATCTTCTGTAAAGCAATTCACATCGTTATTGCCTGCTGGTCCGGGTATTTTATTGGTCGTAAATCGGCGGTTTAAAGGATGGTAATAATCAACGCCTTGTTTATAAGTTCCAATCCAAACTGCGCCATCATTGTCCGCAAAAAGTGCCGTTATGGAGTTTTCAGCCAATGATAATTCTTGTTTTTCGTTTTCGGTAATTACAGTCGATTCAAAAGTTATCGGATTTAATAATGTAATGCCTCCGTGGTCGGTTGCTATCCATATTCGGTTGTAATTATCTTCAACAAAGGCGCGAATAGGATAATTGTTGAAAGGCGCACTTTTTATATCTTGTTTAAAATCAACTAACTTTGATGTTATAGGGTCTAAATAATACAAATAAGCCGAGTTGATATTAATCCATACTTTGTTTCGTTTATCAACAAATACAAACGAATTTCCCATAGACCTCTCCTTTTTCAAACTTCCGTAAAAGTTACTAATTTTTCCAGTTGTGGAGCTTATTTTATACAAGTTTTGTTTTGTATCGAGCAACCAAAGGTTTTCATGCTGGTCAAAACAACCATTTAAATAAAATATATCTTCCGATTTTTTTTCAACCTTAATAATTGATTTTTTGCTATGATTATAAATAATAACGTTATAATTATTTACAACATGAGCGGTGTTTTTTTTTGAGCAAATTACTTTGTCGATAAAATTGTCGGTTATTTTGCGGTCGGTGAGAATCGGCGTGTAGTCGTTATCAAATGTTTCGGTGTCGTAATTGTAAACAGACATTCCGGTTTTTGTCTGCACCCACAAAATGCCTTCAGCATCCTGTGTTATAGAGTTTATATAGTTGTTTTTTAATGATTTGGGTTTGGATACATCTTGTTTGTACACTTTCATATTATAGCCATCGTAGCGGTTTAGCCCAAAATTAGTACCTACCCACAAATAGCCTTGTTTGTCGCGAAAAATAGCAGTTATCGAGTTACTCGATAGACCTGAATCGGAGTTTGTATTTTTGAAAAAAAATTGAGATGCTGCCGAAAGATGAAAAATAAATAGAGCGGCAAGTAGAGCATAAGTCCGGAATTTGGAAATTGAGGAATGTGCCTTCATGTATTTATAAAATCTAAAGTGTTCACAAAGATACAATCTGTAACCCAAAAAATAAAATTATTTTTTCTTTTTACTAAAAATCTTTTAGAAAAAAGACGAAAAAAGCCGCAAGTTGGTAGGCTTACGGCTTTTTTTTATTCAAAACGCAGGTTTATTTTTCACAACTTACAGTGCCATCAGCATTGAAAGTTACGCTTTTACGGGTATCGGAACTTTTTAAATAAACTTTGTATTTTATTGTACTATCGGTTGATGTGTACGTTTCGCCTCTTTTCATTACAGTGTAGGTACTATAATTTGCTGTTACGGCATCCGAAATTACGGTAGGCATACTGCTATATTCAATACGTTCGGCTTTAAATAGATACACGTTTGTTGCATCGAAAACAAGTTTTATCGGTTGAGCACTTGCAAGAGTTACTAAAACTTCGGTTACAACGCCTTCGCAAATAGTGTCTGTTTCGGCATGTAAAACAGTGTATCCTGAATAGTTAGTGCTAATATAAGTGTTAATTTCAGCTGCTAAAGAGTCGATAGCAATTTCATTTTCGGAATGACGATCGTGACCATGTCTTCCACCTGTGTTTGTGCTGTCGTTGTTGTGTTTTCCACCATCTTTTCCACCTTTTCCGCCTTTTCCACCTCTACCGCCTTTGTCGCCATGTTTTCCACCTCTGTGGTCGCCACTATGAATGCTGTCGGTGTGCGTGCTATCGCAGGTTATACCCAAGCTGTCTGCCGCTAAACCCAAATTGGCATTGTTAGCATAAGCAATGTAAACGCCTGAAGTACTGAATTTTAGTTCTTCACCTGTGTTCAGTTCGGTAGTTACAGTGCCTTTTGCCGTTTGCGATGATACAATTTTTGTATCCGGAAAATTGTTTGCAATGTAAGTTGTAATTAACTCCGAAGCATTGGGTGTAATTGCTTCCAAACCAGCCATTTCGTCAGTTGTGCTTGTGCACGAAACCATAATTGTTGCAAATGTGATTGCTGCTAAAAAAATCTTTTTCATTTTGTTGTAATTTTAAATTGTTTTTAATTGAAAAAAAATTGATAAGTGAAGTACAAATGCATCATCATATTATTGTTTTAAAAAATGGTTTTATATTTATTTTGAAAGTTTGAAGTTTGGTTATAACTAATTTTGGAGACGATACTAATCACTTACATTATTGCAATTTTCTGTACGTTAGTAAGTTGATTTTTTGTTTGTATTTTAAATAAATAAATGCCTCTGAGGTTACCAACAGGTATGGCTGCTGAAGTCAAATTACCTTCTTTTACTAAATTGCCTGAACTATTGAATGATTGGTAACTTGTTTGATTTTCGACTTCTGAAAAATTGACAGTCAACGATTTACTTATACTATTGTAATTTACAATAGGTTTAGCTGCCGATTTGGGAATATTAACGGCAGTAGTGCTCATTAATTGTGCTTTCAGAAAATTAATAACCGTAGTTTCG
>CAMDNO010000081.1 GCA_945902955.1 Porphyromonas cangingivalis | reverse complement strand
AACCGGTAATTGATGTAAGTCCGGATTCTACGGCTTATGATGCACTATTAATGTCTAATCCTGCCATTACTGTCGACGAGAAGGGTCGCGCGGTGTTGGTGTACAAACAAGTTGCCAAAAACGGAACTTTGCGTGGTGGTAAAGTACGTTTTGGGGTGGCTTTTGCAAACTCATTATTAGGTCCTTACACCAAAAGCCCAAACCCAATATTCGAATCGAAAGAGGGTGAAAAAAGTTGGATGATAGCCGAGGACCCCTTTATTTGGAATTACAAGGGAACTATTTACGCCATTGTAACCGATGTGGTTGGACTTTTTACAAATAAAGAAGCAGCATTGGCACTCCTGAAATCAAAAGATGGAGTCAACTGGGAGCCAACCAAATATCCGAAAGTTGTACCGCTCCGCCTGAAATTCGAAGGCAGCATTGTGTCCGACGATAAACTGGAACGTCCGTGTTTATATTTAGAAAAAGGAGTTCCAAAATACCTTTTTGGGGCACATGGTGTGAACAAGCGGACTTATTCAATTAATGTGGCTGTGCCACTTAGGTAAATTAAATATATCTGAAAATAAGCGCACCAAAAATGTGGATGTGGTTAAGTTGATAATGGGAAAATTAGTTGATGATTTTTTTAGAATTTAAAAATCTCTTTATTATTCAAATCAGTCAAACGATAATCTTTCAAATAACCATTACCCTGAAACTTAATTGTAACACCCATTATTTCGCCGATGCTTTCATTATAAGTGCTTGAGAATCTTTCTATATTATTTACCGAAATTTTAATATGCCTGTTGGTGTTTTCTACGCGAAAGTGTTGCCATTTAGTTAAATCAAAAGTGAAGTTTTTAAGATTTTCATTCCGTTTATCTAATTTTCTTTCGCTTAATCTACAATGAATCCAGTAGCTGCATCCCGGATTGGCAAAATGCAATTGTATAGCTTCCTTTGTACCAACAATAAATAAATACACTGAATTACAGGAGGAACCAATCCATTTATCCGAATTTTTCAGCGTTGTTTCGAGTATAAAATTATCGCCATTAATTGCAGTAGGGTGATAATTGTTGAGCGTAATTTCAGCCAATCTTGAGGTATCAATTCCTACATTTTGAATCAGTGATTTACTTAGTGAAAAAATACTATCTTGCATGCACTTTTTCAATTCAATATTATAATACCGCTCCAATTGTTTTTGTTTGTGGTAATTTCCAAAAACTTCCCAGCCTTTAGTGGGCACATATACCGAGATAGTAGGGGATATAATTTTTAATTTATTCCACATCCTCACTCTAAACATACCCGGATATTGGTAATAATAGTTCGATTTCATTTTCTTTCCATTCGGAACTGGAATTGGGTCATATTCATTATCATAACCAATTCTAAAACTATCTTTATCGTTTGGTGTAGAATACTCAAACTGAGCAGAAGTAGGAATTTCGCCTTCGGTGGAAATTAATTTTACTTGAGCGGGTAAATCCTTTATGGTATTTTTCGACTGATAAATAGAAAAAGAAATAAAGCCAATAACAATCAAAAAGACACTAAATGCAATGAGTTTATTTTTTTTGTTTTGGTTATTATTGTTTTTATGCTCTATTATTAAAGAGTCAGTAGGGCTAGTGGTAGCGGTGTCTGTTATTTTAACTTCAGGTAATGTAATGGTGTTTGTTTCAAAGTCGATATATTGTTTTAGAGCCTGTATAGTAGCTTTTTGAGGAAGATAATATTCATCAGTTTTAATTTTTCCAAAAATTCTTTTCAGCGTATGCGCACTGATGTTGGTTTTTGTTTTTTTTGTTATTTCGAAGTTTAAATCTTCGAAATCCCTGTTTTTCCAATTTTTAGATGAACCCCTATTGAATTTTAACTCAACCAATTCGAGTATTGAGTGGAAATCGTTGCTATTCATTTTACTTCTCTAACTTTTAAAAGTTTAATATACAGAAAGATAGCTTATGCACTTTATGAACAAGATTTGTAATCGAAATATATGAAGACAATATTAATTATACATGTATTTTTGTATCGCAAGTCTAATACATATAAATATATCCTGCAAAGATAGTATTAATTTTTATTTTTTTCACTTACAACAAATCACAATAATAGATACAAATGAAAAGAATCAATTTAAAATTGAGGTATTTTAATACCTTTGTTTTAGTAGCTATGTTTTGTATTTCACAAAGCATATTAGCCCAAAACCGTATTACCATAACCGGGACTGTAACCGACGAAAAGAACGAAACCCTTCCAAGTGTTACAATTAGGGTTAAAGGAGCAACGACCGGAACGCTGACCGATTTGAGCGGAAACTTCTCCATCGCTGTTCCTAACGAAAATACCGTTTTAGTATTTAGCTATGTAGGTTATTCCACACACGAAATAAAAGTTGGCACACAACGAAACATAAAGCTTAAACTTACCGAAGATTCTAAAATGCTCGAAACTTTTGAGGTTGTAGCTATTGGTTATGGTAGTGTTTCGAAAGAAAAACTCTCAGGTGCTATATCAAGTGTTTCTACCAATAATATTCAGGAAAAAGGATTTAGCAACGCACAGCAAATGCTTCAGGGAGGAGCCACGGGAGTAACAGTATCCGAAACTTCGGGACAGCCGGGCTCGGAGATGAACATTGAAATTCGTGGCGTAAACTCCATTTCCGGCTCTACACAGCCACTTTATGTAATTGATGGCGTGCCCATCGACGATGCCAGCGCTATAACGAATCTCAATCCGAATGATGTAGAAGAAATGAACGTTTTGAAAGATGCATCAGCATCGGCAATTTACGGATCGCGCGGTAATAATGGTGTAATTCTAATCACCACTAAAAAAGGAAAACTGGGAAGAGCCAAAGTGAGTGCAAATTACGCACAAAAATTCAGCGAGTTTTACCGCTTTATGCCTTTGTTGGATGGCCCAACTTGGGGACAGTATCAAAATGATTTTCGCACCTCGCGCGGATACAGCATTGCCTATAAACCTGAGCAGTTAAGCACATTACCAACTTACGACCATACCCAAACTGTTATGCAAACGGGGATATCGAAAGATGGAAATGCAAGTATATCAGGTGGCGACGAAAAAACCAAGTACTACATTTCTGGACAAATGCTTGACCAACAAGGAATTATAACAAGCACAGATTTTAAACGCTTTTCGGGAAAAATAAATTTTGAAAGAGAACTGACAAAGCAATTGTATTTTAACGCTCAGTTAAGTTATGCCAATTCTATCCAGAACGGAAATGTAACCAGTGGGCTAAACGGAGTTGTAGGCGCTGCATTGCGCTGGGCACCAACTGCTCCACTTTTAACCCCTGATGGAAATTACAATTACATGAATGGGTATATGTATGGTACCGACCGCACCATCGAACATCCATTTTTGGGGACATTATGGGTAAATAACAACTGGACAGATGCTCAGGTTTTGTCGGGGTTGGCCGATGTATCGACTTACCCATCCAACCCCTTGGCCAACATACGCGAACGAGTAACCCGCTCCACAAACGACAATTTATTATCAAACATTTCACTCCGTTTTCGTATCAATGATAAACTAAATATTACGGGACGATACGCATACACACTCAATTCGGGCTTAGGAGAATCTTATCAGCCTACACGCATAGTAACTTCGGTGCAATGGAAAGGGCAAGCCAGTATTTCGAACTTGCGAAGCACAAAATCGCTTTATGAGCTAACAACCAACTATAACACAAAATTTGGCAAAAACACAGTTGATGCGTTTATTGCAGGTTCGGTTGAAGAATCAGTTTCTAAAAGCAGTACTTCTACCGCACGTGGTTTTAGTCAGGACATTACACAATTTTACAATATGGGTGCAGGTGAAGTTATGGCAAAACCAACAAGCGGATATACCGGCACGCAAATGACCTCATTAGTGTCGCGTTTAATTTACAGTTACGACAGCCGATACTATGCAACTATTTCGGCACGCTACGATGGCACATCGCGCTTTTCGGCAGAAAATCGTTGGGGTATGTTTCCAACCTTATCGGGATCGTGGAATGTGAGTCAAGAAAAATTCATGAAGCAATTTAAGTTTGTCGACATGTTGAAATTACGTGGAGGCTATGGTATCACCGGTGGTCAATCTTCCGCTCCATATAGCACCTTAGAGTATTTGTCATCGAACTATGTAGCTTTTGGCGAAACATTAGGAACGGGTTATAGTTCGGCTATTATGCCCAACAAAGATTTAACTTGGGAGAAGAACGAACAAACCAATGTAGGACTTGACCTTGCCATGTTCAAAAAACGTATCACTTTAAATATTGATGCATATTACAAAATTACGCGCGATTTATTGATGAGTGTAGCGGTTCCTTTTTCGTCAGGATTTACAACCATGTGGGATAATGTGGGTACGATAGAGAATCGTGGAATTGAGTTTTCGACCGACGTTGATATTATACGAACAAAAAAAGTTTCGTGGCGTGTGAATGGCAATATTTCGTTCAACGACAATAAAGTGCTATCAATCAACCAAGCCGACGGTGGTTTTGTGCCCGTAGGTGGCGACAATGGATTGAATGGTACACTTTCGCGCCTTGTTCCGGGCGAGCGGGTAGGTGATTTTTATGGTTACATTCAATTGGGCTGTTACACACCGGTACTTTTGGCCGAAAAGGTTCCCACTTTTCAACCCTCGGTAAAAGAAGGCAACAGACGATACAAAGATGTGGACGAAAATGGGTATCTTGACTTTAAAGATGTTGTAAAAATTGGTCGCACACTACCTATTTTCACAGGTGGTTTTTCAACAAACTTATCACTTTATGGTATCGATTTCAATGCAAACTTTTTATACTCTTATGGCAATCAGGCCTATAACAGCTTGAGAAGCAGTCTTGGCTATTCGTACGTGCCAACCTTCAACGCCAGATACCAACTAACCAATACCACTATGGACGAAGAAACCCGTCGCAAGATTTTAGATAACAACGAAAAAACCTTAGTGCAATATATTGGCGCTGTGGAGCGTGGTGGAAATTCGAATTTCGAAGTTGAAGATGCGTCGTTTTTACGCTGTCGCGAAATATATTTAGGTTATACCATACCCTCCAAGCTTGTAAAAATGGCTCATTTATCAATGTTTAAAGTATACACTACGGTTTCCAATCCATTTATAATAACCAACTACTCCGGCTATAATCCTGAAATTGGCTCGGGAAGTGGGTTGCTAAGGGGTGTTGATACAGGCGCTTATCCTATGTCGCGCACTTACGCCTTTGGTTTAATAATAGGTTTATAAGTTTAAGCACATTCAAATTACTGATTCTAAAAAATTCAATACAATGAAAATAATACTCTATTTTATATCAATAGCATCTATAATCGGATTAAGTTCCTGCAACGATTTTTTGACTGAAGACCCCAAGGCCAATGTTGCAGCAGATAAGTTTTACACACTATCTACCGAAGTTAGAAGTGCTCTAAATGCCGTATATGCAGGTGCTTTTTCGGATGTAAACAGCTGTAATTTTGTTTGGCTCAACGAAACCACCGCCGATGATGTAGCCGTATTTATAAACACCACTCAAGGGCCTGTGCCCGACCGCATTGCATTAGAACAGCTAACCTATCATTCCGAACTTACAGTTTTAAGAAGTGCTTGGGCAGCCTCTTATGTTACTATCAGTAGAGCAAATGAGTTGTTGGAAAGAGCCAAACAACCCGAAACCGACTCAATTGTAAGAAGTTACAGAGCAGAGGCTCGGTTTTGGCGAGCTTTCTCGTATTTTAATTTGGTTCGTTGGTTTGGCGATGTGCCATTGATTACAGAAATTGTGCGCCCCGACAGAGCTAACTTTTACCCAAAAAGAGATTCTTCTGCAATGATTTACAATCAAATAATCGACGATTTGCGTTTTGCTTCGCGCTATTGTGTAAAGAAAAAATACGCACACAGCGATACAAAAAACGGAGGTCGTGTAACGCAAGCAGGCGCTATGGCTTTTTTGGCAAAAGTATATATCACGATGGCCGGTTATCCAATGAACGATTCACGCTATTTGACTAATGCTATGGATACCTTAGTAAAAATAAGAACAGACAAAGCGATTTATGGATACGATATTATGCCTGTTTATGCTGATATTTTTGATTTTGACAAATACGAGACTAATACAGAAAACATGGTTTACATACAAGGAGCAGGCAACGAATATCTTAAAACCAACATGAATAGTTTTTTCTACCGAACAACTTATGTGCGCCCAACCAAAGAAGTAGCAGAGGGAACAGCCGTTTTTGCTTTTGATGAAAACACACCCGATTCTATTCCCATGCGTCAGGATTTACGTCGAGCAACGGCATTTAAAGTTGTTGGCAATGATGGTTCAGGAGGCTCCATCATGGTAGAGCCCGATGCGTCGGTAACCGGCAACAATATATTTATTGGCAAATGGATAGATTTTGTACAAAAAGATTATCCACGAAATGATTTTGCATTAATGCGTTACAGCGAAGTGGTTTTATTGTATGATGAATTAGTTTGCATGATGCAAGATGGAGCAAAAAGAGATGCTGTGGTAACCGATATGCTTGCTTTTCGCAAACGAGGTGGTTTTTACGACCCCATTAAAGTGAAAAATGGTAGCTGGAATGAGTTGATGGACGAAGTGAAATTAGAGCGCCGACGCGATTTGCTTTTCGAAGGACACCGCCGACTCGATTTGGTACGTTGGGGAACATATATAGCCACAAAAAAGAAATCACTATCGTATCAGTTTGGAACGCTTGACAATGTGTGGGATTACATCAATGATAATCATTTTTGCTTATTTCCCATTCCACTTTACGAGTTCAATACCAACAACTTACTGGGAGAACAAAATCCGGGCTATGGCGGCTTGTAATTATTGTCGAAAACTTCACAACATTCAAATTTTACGAACATGAAAACAAAAATATTTTTTTCCTTTATAATAATTGCTTCAATATATTCTTGTGTCGACCCCGTCGATGTAAGTTACAAAACAAAAGATTTCTATCCCGAAGTAGCATCGGCAACTGTGCCCGACAAAGACCCTATGGAAGCGCTTTTCAAAGCCAAACTTCAGTACACAGGGTATGTACTACCCGAAGTTGTGGGATATACAAGTGATTCTATCTCACCCGACTCGATACGGAAAAGCCCAATTTACAAGTACAAAGAGGAAGAGAATCCCGCTAATTTTGAGTACGGCATATATATAAGTAAAAATGGTAATTTTGGACTCAACGACCCCGATTTAATACACGTAAGTTTTAAAGGAACCGATAAGTTTAAGGTAAAAACAAGTTCCGACTCCTTATCAGTTTACAACCCTGCTGATTCTACTATTAATTTAGTTGTTGCATCGCAAAGCACGGGCATTAAACTTTTGTCGGAATGGACTGAATACTCATTTATGATTTATGCAAAAAATGCGCGAGGCAAAGGCTATAGTGCACGTGGCGGATTTATAACAGGAGGCACACTTGGATTTGGAATAACCACTATACCAACCGATTCGGCTACCAATATTAGTTCCGCATCAGCACAAATAAGGGGTTATGTAGTAAGTACCGGCGGCAGAACAGTTACAACAATGGGCGTAGTTTATAGTACCGACAAAAGTGTTATTGAAGCATTAAGTGTGGGGGCAGCTCCAAGCAGCTCGTCGCCATTTAAATACACTACTTCGCCCACCAAACTTACAGGCGAAACAGGCTATTTTGATGTTGCTATAACCGATTTAGTGGAAAACACAAAATACTATTTTAGAACGTATGCAATAAACGGATATAGAGATAATAGCAGAAACACAGTTAAGTATTCAGATAAAACAGGCACTATTGACACGACTCCTTTCGATGGTTATCCGATTGTTACTTATGGTATTAGCTCAAACGTTTTAAGCGCAACCGCAAGTAAAACATTCAATGCACAAATATCCTTTAAAGTAGCTTCGCGTCGCGACCAGGTAACCGAATACGGCTATTATATTCGTCAAAATGGCGTTTTCAATAAAGTTGTTTGTTCGGTGAACTCCGGTTATAAATTAAATACCGCTACCAACGAATTTGTAATATTATTCAACGACCTGCCACAAGCTACCGAAACCGTTTTCCGTCCATACGTAATTATTGATGGAAAAGAAAATTTAGCTGAAAAAACTCCGCTTGTACGCTTTATGAGTGGGGTTTACGGACGAATACAAGAAGACCCTAATAATCCGGGTATCTATTTAAACAACGACCCAAATGTGTATTACGAACTACCCGGAATACCCTACAATGGTTTTGTGTACCGATTTTTGGACCGCAACCTAGGAGCTACAAAGGCGCTAACCGATTTTGATTATCCAAAAACAGGAAATCCTGTTCAGTCTGAAGTTGGTTGGCTATTTCAGTGGGGACGGAATGCGGATGGGCATCAAAAATGGGATGCAACATCAAATACACTTATCCAAAGCCCTACATTTGGATATCCGGCTACAGGCCTAAATAGCTGGGAAGATGCTTGGAATTACAAAACAATAATCAAAGTAAAAGACCCTATAACAAATGAAGAACACGATTCTATAGCATACAAATTCAGAGGAGCTTTTTGCACTAACGGAAGCACTTTTACTTGGTTAGCCGGAAATGCTACCACTTTTAGCTATGCTAAAACACTTTGGAATACTTCCAAACAAGGTGGCAAAAATAATCCGTGCCCGCCTGGTTATAGAGTGCCATCGAGTGCCGAATTATCTGTTTTGCTAACTGTGAGCGGTGGTAGTTGGACAAATTTTAAAAATCTACCTTTGTCCGATGGTTCTACCATTCCGCTTATGTTATGCGGCAGTGCCAACATTGTTCGTAATTCCTCGGGAAGTGGTTATTCAATGCGACCTTCGGGTGGATATAGCTCAAATACAGCATTTTTCTGGAGCTGCTCTCCTACCACCGCTTTAAATAAAATTATGGCTTTTGGTCTGGCGCTATCAAGGCCAACCGACAAAGGAAGTGTTTCTCTTACAACAGGTTACTCAGCACAAGGCTCGTACGTACGTTGTATAAGCACCGATGTTTTGCCAAGACCTTAGTTTAATTATGAATTAAAAATTAAAAATATCAACTTTAAAAACAAATCAGTATGAGAACAAAATTACTCGCACTCTCGCTTTTAGTAGCAAGTGCACTCTCGGCAGTGGACATCAACAAAGAAATTATTGGAGATGGCACTTTCGATGCTCCTTTTGTATCAGCCTCACAAATGGCAGCATCTTTCACTACCGGTGTTGAACCTGCCGGAACGTGGTATATGGGAAATTATGCCACTTGGTTTCCGGCTGTAAACACGGATGCTAAAAATTTTTGGGCAGCAGTGAGTGCAACAGATGCTGTTTACAACCACTTTCTGGCTCAAAGCACCGCCGATGAGTTAACTCCCGGCCGTTATGAAATTAAGCTCGATTGCAAAATGGATCCAAGTACTACTCCAACGCCATTTTATTTGAAAATTTCGGGCTATAATGCTGTTGGAACTGAATTGGCAAGTAAACTAATTACCGGAAGTGGTGTTACAAAAACAACTACCAACGGAGGGTATTCTATTACATTTACTCCAAGTGGTGATACTTGGAGAACTTGCACTGCAACCTTGGATATTGATGTCGCTGTGGCTTCGAAAGCACGTATTTATTTTATTTTTCCAAACGTAACCGACATAAATGGTTTAAACAGCATTTATGTGGATAATGTGTCGCTAAAACGAATAGCCGATTTACCGAAACCAATAGCCGCCATGTATGTGCGTGCGGTTGGCGATGCCACTTCTTGGAGTCATATTGTGCCTAACGATACGGTTGTAGTTAAAACAGTTGAAGATTTGAGCAGCGCAGAATTAGCTTACAACTATTATGTAGCCAAAGGAACCTATAAATTATCTGCCGGAACGTTTGCACCGAAAGCATCTAACGGAAGACAAATAAAAATCAATGGCGGACTTATTGGAAATGAAGTTCCAACAGATGTAGCTCAACTGAATCTTAATTTATCAACACGTGCTTTGAGCGACTTAGATGAAAACGGCATCGTAGAACCATGGGAATTTACTAATGCATCTATTCTGGATGGTGGAAAAATTGAAGGTGGTTCTATCAACAAAATGATTGTGTTGGAAAACAATGCAATAATGGATGGATTTACTATTCAAAATTATGTTATGGCGGGTTCAGGACCAGTACATATTGGAACTGTATTAAGCTCTTCGGCTACTGTTATTCCTGCTACAAACACTGGTGGTACTTTGGTAAATTGCACTGTTCGTAAAAACCAATGTATTGCTGGTAATGGCGCGGGTGTATATATTGCTCAAACCAAGTCGGTTGTTGATAAATGTTTGATTGAAGATTGTTTGGTAAATGGAGCCGGTAATACTGCGGGTGGTGGAGTGTTTATGTTAGCCGGAAAGTTGACAAATTCGGTAATTAGAAATAACCGTTCGGCAGGTAGCGGCTCTGCAGCTGTATGTGGTGGCATTGCAGCTTCAAGGATGGCCAAAGATACTGCTACTATTGTTACTGTAGCTAATCCTACGCTTGCTTCAGATATTGTTATTGCTAATTGCTTGGTTTATAACAATACAGCACCTTATAGTGGAGGCATTCGATTGACATCAACTGCCAATAAAAAAGGAATTGATGTGATTAACTGTACTTTTGCGAATAACTCAAGTGTTGCTGTTGATTTAAATGGCTCAGGACTTTTTGTAAATAATATTGTAGCCGGAAGTTCAGCAACCGGTATGCGTATTATTAGTGCAACCGGAAGTTATTATCTGTCGAATAATGTATTTAATAAAGCTATTACAGGTACAACTATTGTTGATAATGTTATTAATGTTAATAATTTGCCATTGTATCCAGGTACAGCTATGCTTCAGCAAGATGTGATAACTAAATATGCATTTAAAAATCCAACTTCAAATACCGGAGCCAATTTGTTAAGCGATGCCGCTTTTAATCAAGCTAATTATGATGCTATGCGTAAAGCTAATTTTACCCTTGTGGCCGATACTTCTTTTGCGGTTGTAAATGCCGGAGCAGCTTCTTTGCCTGCTTCATTTAAAATGAATGGAGATGCAACCAAGCCAGAAACTGCCATTGTCGGAACGATTCCTACAACCGATATACGTGGAGCTGCCCGTACTGGCGGTATCACTTTGGGAGCTTACCAACGCTTGGCTACCGACATACCTACAACGCCTTCGGCAATAAATGAAGTCTCGACCAACAAATATGCTAAAATCAGCACTTTAGGCAACATTATCACCGTAAAAGTTAGTGAAACTGCTGTAGTAAAAGTGTTTAATTTGAACGGAGGAATGTTGAAACAGCAATTGGTTGATGGAAATGGTGTTATTGCACTAAATGCTCCTCAGGGAGTTTACATTGTAAAAGTGAATGGTCAGTCAGGACAGGCTGTACAAAAAGTTATAATCAAATAGTTTGATTTATTGAAAAAAAATCTCATGCTAAAAATTTAGTATGAGATTTTTTTTAATTCTTAGCTTTCAGATAATCGAGCACTTGTTCAATTTGAGCATCTTTTAGTATAACAGTTTTATCTTTTGCCAACAAATAAAGCGTTGGCGATGCTTTTAAATCGTATTTCTCAGCTTGTTTTGTATTAAGTCCATTCAGCCAACCATTTATCCACATTTCAGGTATGTTCGAATGGTATTTTAACCAAGCTTTTTTATCGCTATCGGTGTAAATTGCAATTGTTTTCAAGGATTTATTTTGAATAAGCTCTGAAAGTAATTTCGAGTTTTTCATTTTGATGATTGTTTCGTGGCAAGTATGGCAGTCGGGATTATAGAAAATCAACAAAGTGTAAAAAGCCATACATTCGTACATTCGTTTATTCTCACCATTTCGAAGTATAAAATTCAAATCAGTAGCTTTTGTTCCAACTCTGTTTTTACGGGCCATGTTGAGCTGAAAGGCAGGACGAATTTTTTGCGAAGCACTTAGCAAATTCGATGACATTATCACTTCCAATGCCGGAATATAAAATTCATCGTTGCGAAAAGGAGATGTTGGATCGTAAAAATAGCGCTCGCTAAGTCCCATAAAATAAGCAAAAACGCCACTATCGGCTTGCGCTTTTTGCATTAGTTTTTGAATGCTTTTGGTAGCAATGTTATTAGATGTTTTTTGGAGCAAAATTATATAATTGATAAATGCTTCTTCAGTATAACTTATTTGTTGAGAAATAGTAGTATCCGCAAAGTTGTAATTATCCCAATAATGCATTGCTAAAAACGCACGAATTTCAGTACTATCAGTCAGCATTAACGGAATTTCAGGTAATTTAAACTCCCTTGCTGGAGTAGATGTTTGGGGGTTCGGCTGCTTGGCAGAACACCCAAAAAACATAAGAATGAATGCTGTTAAAATAAGAAATTGAATTATTCTTTGCATACTTTTATAAAACCAAATGGTTTAATCCTATACAAATTTACTTCTTTATTTTGTAAAGTTGTAATGGTTTGTTTAAATAGCGGTTCACTATGCAAAAATGTAGATTTTATTTTCGTCATATACTGCACCTATATGCCTTATTTATAGCAAGTTGAACTATTCAAACTCTGAACAAGTTTTGAATTTTACAATCAGCTGTTGTTTAGTTAAAAATACGTATTTTTGAACTATACATTTTTGTTATTTTAATTTATTGCATGAAAATCATAATTGGTCATTTAAGAGCCCCTTTGCTTATTTTAATTTTTATATCTTTTCGGCCTGTAATTGCTCAACTCGTAAATTCAGCCTTTGTACCATCTGGTTACAACCTTGTTTTCAGCGATGAGTTTGATAACCCTGCCACTAAATTGTTAAATTGGAAACCCGACAACCGCGATGGTCGTGGCGACGAGTGGCTTGGTACTTTTGGTTCTATTGAAGGTGGAAATATGAAGTTGAAAAATGTAAAGTTACCAGCTACAACAACTTCGGGGCGCAATTTTACAGCCCCAACATGTTCCAGCATATTGAAATTCAAATATGGCTATTTCGAGTGTCGATATAAATATGCCGCATCTACGGGGTTTAATAATTCATTTTGGCTTTTGAACCCGGGAGCGCAATGTGGTAAAGATTATATGGAAATTGACATTAACGAGGGTCAAATGGATGAGGGTGGAAAAAGAAATATAGAGTCGTATATTGCAGCGGGTGCTCAGCCCGACTGGGATCAGGTGCGACCACTCACGCTTAATCACACCCACGGAGGTACAAGTAAGGCTGCTTATAAGTACTATAATAAAGATTTAAGTGCCGATTATCATACTTATGGTTTTTTGTGGACGCCTGAAACCTTAACTTACTATTTGGATGGTGAAGTGCTTCTTACTCATGCCAATACTCGAGTGTATAATAGTGAACCTGCTTATCGACTGTTGAATTATCCGATGAATGTATATTTAAGTAGTATGAACGATGCCTCTATTCCGGGTTTTACGTCTGCCGTTGCCTCGTCGATGGACGTGGACTATGTGCGTGTGTATCAATTGCCTGGCAGCACCGAAGGCTTACCACCCACAACAGGTACCAATCTACTAAAAAATGGTGGATTTGGTGCTTACGATAATGAAGATTATGGAAGCGCAAAATACTCTTGGGATATTCCCGTGGGCAATACGGATAATTTGATGTATAGTGTAACACTCGACGCTTTACGAACTTCGCCTATATACGCTCCATCGCAGGTTATTAATGTTTTAGATACGGGAATCTATGAGCTAAAGTTTAAAGCAAAAATTATTGACGCAACAGCCAATAGTGCTTCTTTGCGCCTCAAAATAAGTAATAGCGACGCAATATCCACTTCTACTATTAAGTCGATAGCAGCTTACGAAGGTGCCGGAGGGGTGTCGGGTACCGAAGTGTTGATTACCAAGGCACATGCACCCGAGATGAAAAATTTTACATATCGACTCAAAATTGGAGCACCTTCAGTATCAGCCGAGAGTACACGTGTCATGTTTTATTTGAGTAATACGGTTGCTGGTGCCTCATTTCAGATTGACGATGTGGAGTTAGTGAAAATTGATGCCTCTACTACAGCCGCTATTGTTAAGGATGAAGCGTTTAATTTAGCTTTTAAAGACAATTATGCACCAATTGACATGGATCCGGGCTGGAGTGCATATACCAACTATTCTACTGGTAAATTCCTATCGTCGAAGGTAGATGATGGTGCTGGAAATATCTTTGGCAGATTGCAAACAACGGTAGAAAACGGGGAGGATTACCATTATGCCTTAGCCCAATACAGCAACAATTCGGTGGCAGCAGGCAAGTATAAAATCACATTACGTGCAAAAGCAAATGTCGCCGGAAAGAAAATTGCCCTTCGTATTGGAACAATGAGTGCAACAGGTACTGATTTGATTACCAACCTAACTAATACTACAACAGGTATTACATTGGCGAATAAGAAACTTTATTTCTGGCCAACAACCTCGTGGCAAGAGTATTCGGGGGTGTTTGATTTAGGTCATGCTACAGCCGAAAATTTACGTATCAATTTCCTTTTTCCCAATATTGGCATTTTCGACATTGATGATGTATCAATAATACCTTATTCAATTTCAACGGTAACAGGTGTTGAAAAATCAAGTTTCAGTATTTCGGGAGCTAAGGGACGTATTTTGTTTTTAGACGATATGAATGATGTAAGCGTTTCAATTTATTCGTTAACAGGAATGTTGATTAAACAATTACCAGGAGCTGGAGTAAGAGAGATTCCAATGGAAAAAGGAGTTTATATTGTACAATTTAAAAATGGGAATTCGCTTTATTATACTTCCAAAGTGGTAGTGCTTTAGTTATTAACAAATCTAATTTATAAAAATAATCATCAATAAAAATGAGCAATTCAAGAATTATAATTTTATTATTTGCAATCGTATTTCAGTTAAATATTCTTGCCGAAGCACCTGCCGGAAAAGGTTACACTCTTTTATATAACGAAGAATTTAAAGGCGACACGCTAAATACCAACGACTGGTTTTACCGCGAAGGTCGACGAGAAGGTCTGGGCTGGGTGGATGGTTTTAATTGCAAAGAAAACGTGTATGTAAAAGATGGCATGTTGCATATTATTTGTCGCCGCGAACCTCTGAAAGGGCGCATGGAAAATACCGGAGGAGGCATTCTCAGCAAGCGCGATTTTGGGTATGGCTACTACGAGTGTCTTTCCAAACCATTTATGGCCGGACATGGTGTGCATACTTCGTTTTGGCAACGGGGCAGTTCGCGCAACAACAACGATATTTTTGAAATTGATTCCTACGAGATTGATTCAAAACAATATGTTGCCACCAATAATTTGTACATGAACCTGACTCGCAAGGGACAAAAAGTAACTCCTTGGCCACATAGAGCACATGTGGAATTTACGCTGGATAAAAATGGCTGGATTTTGGATGGGTATGAATATACACCCGATGGCGTTATTTTTTACGACAATGAAAAAGTAGTAGCAAAAGCCGAATGGCACCAACTGACAGCCAACCAAATGATGTGGCTTACGGCACTGAATGGAGTAGGAAAATTAGATACGACCGCGCAACCAGGCGAATCGGTATTTAAATATTTCCGCTACTATGCCAAAGATTATCCGGGAATAAATTTATTGCCCAATGGTAATTTTGAATTTAATTCAGATCGAATTGACTCTCAAAAACCAGTTTCGTGGACACCTGCGGGAACTGTGGGAGCTATACGAGTGGTTGAAGGCAATGCTGTTCGCGATAATTATAAACTGCGTATTGGAACGGATAAAGTCTTTTCAGCTTCTGTTCAACAGCCACTTAGCTACATTATGAACGGCACATATCAACTTACCGCTTTCGTACGCACATCTAAAAAAATTAAGAATGCTGTTATTTCAGTTTCGGGATTTGGTGGAAATGTATTATCTGCGAAAATTGAACCCACTGCGAAATGGACAAAAATTACCATTCCTGCTATTGAAGTAACTAATAATCAAGTATCTACAGTAGTTTTGGCCGATGGAAATGCCAATGAATGGGTCGAAATAGACAACATCGAATTTATGAAACCGGCATTGGCTGGACAGAAAATTGCCAAACAACAGCCATTTTGGATAAAAGATGCACCGCTTTGGCAGCTGGCTATGAAAGAGCCGATTACGTTTACCGGCGATCAGAAATTCTATTTTTTTGATAGAAATTTGGGCTATGGAGATTCCATTACAGTGAAATTTAGAATGAATGCAGCCGTAATGGCCAATACTGTTCCCATTGCCCGAATGCCCAAAACCGGCGATGCGGGTTGGGCAATACAGCTTCGTAAAGATGGCGGATTGGTTTTTAGTATTGGTAGTGTTGCAAATCATCGCGATGTAGTTGCACCCAATGCTTACATTGCCGGAAAAACGGTAGATATTAGTTGCGTTTTTGCAAATGGAACAGCGCTGATTTATGCTAATGGGAAATTACTGAAAAAAGAAACCGGCATTACCCAAAATACCAAAGATGCTACTGCGGCAGGGAGATTAGGAACAGTAGATCAAAACTTTGAAACCGTAGGCGATGTGGTGTTGGAAAGTGATAAAAAAATTGTTGGCTCCAGCAAGTTGCAAAATTTTAAAGGTACTTTGCAACAGGTGAAAATGTATAATAGGGTAGTTAAAGACGCCAAACCCCTAAAGGGGCTTTAAGATAATGCTGTATAATAACAAATTAGAACCAAAATAATAAATATCAAATGAAACAAAAAATCGCATTTTTATTTTTACTATCTTTCGCATTGTTTTTCAGCAATGTATTTGCTAAAAATACAACTTCAAATTCGTCCAAACAATCTTCGTATAATGTAGAATGGACTACCCCATCGCCCGATGCATGGGAATCGATGCCGCTTTCGGGGCGATATGGTGCAGGTGCCAATGTATGGGTACAGGATGGTGCTTTGTGGCTCTATCTGGCGCACAATTTAGCTTACGACGAAGAAGGGCGCCTAATGAAACTGGGCGCTTTGCGCATTACTCCTGTCAATGGCGCTTTCAATAATTTAGCTTCATTTAGTCAGAAATTAGATATTTACACAGGTGCTATTTCCATCAATACTGTTTCGAAAACCGGTGCAAGTCTTAAAATGAAACTATGGTTTGCCGACAAAAATTTAGTTATTGAATCCACATCGAAACAAAAAACGGCTTTCGAAATTAGTTTTGGTACATGGCGCGATAAAACCCGCGATAGCTTATACATTGATATGGGAAAACGGCAACACAGGTTGCGTGCCGATAGTGTGAGCATGACTAAAACCGGAATTGTGTGGAACCACAGCAATTCCAACTATCCAACCACTATTGTAAGTGAGCTAAAAAAACAATCTGTTAGCCCCACAAGCATTGTAAATCCAGCTGAAAAAAACGTGTTTGGTGGTGCCATTGTTTGCAACCGTACGCTTATTCCACTCACAAAAGTTCCTGTGCAGTGGCAACTCTGGAAAGGTGCTGCCTGGAGTATGAACACCGCATCCGAAAAGTCTCACATCTTTGTTGTGGCATTACGTGCCGGCAAAAATGAGCAACCTTCAACATGGTTATCCCAAGCTTCGGTGTTATTAAAACCAGCTTCGTTAAAGCAAGCTGCTAATAAAGAGGCGAAACGCTGGAACGAATTCTGGAGTCGTTCGTACATACACATCAATAGTGGTAAAAGTGAAACAGATTCGGCATGGGTGGTTGGGCGCAATTATCAGTTATTCAGATATATGCTGGCAACAAATCAAAACGGAAAACTACCTTTACTTTTTAACGGAGGAATTTTTACAACAGACAATTTTAATAAAATAAAAGGCAATAACAACGATGAGGTTGGGCGCAAGCGCAT
>CAMDNO010000080.1 GCA_945902955.1 Porphyromonas cangingivalis | reverse complement strand
CAGTTACCATCTTCCATATCGCCATCGCTTTTCGACGCTTTAATATCGGTTTGTACGCCGGCAGGAGTTATAAAAAAGCCATAGGCAACCTGACCGGAATTGTAGGGGTCGATATAAACACCAAAATAATCGGACATGCCAATATCGTCCCGCTGAGTGAGGTAGTCGAATATGCTATCCGTTTGATTGTCGTACAACATTGCACCTACATAAATTGCCGATTCGTCGTAAAAATAATATGCTTCGGTGGGTTGCAACGATGGTTTACCGTTGTATGGTTGAAGTTGAACAAAATCGGCAGCAGGCTTAGCGGTAGCGTAGATTGCTTCGTTGAGCACACCATCAATATTAAGTGGTTTTGTTAGAAATTGGGCTTCAACGGTTTTCTTTTCCTGCGCTTGAATTAATGTCGCAAAGAAACAAAATAAAAACAGGAGATATAGAGGTTTCATGAATTGGAAATGAAAAAATCAAAATAGTTTTTATCTAACAATCCAATTCTGAATTACTATATCTTTAATTCGCTCAAATTCTGAAGTATTTTCAGTTACCATAATTAAATCATTTTCAATTGCTGTAGATCCAATGAGTAAATCAAAATCACTTATTTTTAAACCTAAGGCAGATAATCTAGCTTTTTCTTTACCATATTTATATATAGCTGAATAAATTGGCAGAACTACAACATTTTCAATGAATTCATCAATAAGTTTATGATTTTTAGTTGGGTCTTGACTTTTCTCAGCACCAAATACTAATTCTGCAAGCGTAATTTCAGAAATTGCACAATTCTCAACACCCACTTTTTCCAATTTTTCAAGAAGATTATACTTACCTCTAAAAAAATGAATACAAATATTTGTATCTAATAAGTAGTTCATAAGAAAACCGTATTATTAGTTGAATCTTTTCTTGCGTTTAATATTTCACTAATTATTTCATCCGAATCTCTGTTGTCATTCCACGAACCAAAAAGTGATGAAACAGATTTTTTTTCAGTTTCTTTTTCAGTAATAGATTCTGTTAATTTGATTATTATTCCTTTTTTTGATTTTGTATCCATTTTAGATAAATATCCTAAAATATTATCCAATGTTTTCTGATTGTATGCTATAGTATTCATAATAAGACAGTTTTATAATTTTACAAAAATACATGAAATTTTCAACTACGCAATATTCTCCCGTACTTTTTTCAGAAATTGCTGCATGCGCTCAATATCCTGGTTAGTTGTTTTCCAAATAGCGCAACAAAGTTACATGAAATTTTTCATTTACGATAGGTTTTATTAAAAAGTCACCCATGCCACTGGCAAGGCATTTTTCTCGCTCTTCCTGTAATGCACCCGCTGTAAGTGCAATAATTGGTGTATGTGAGTTGCTGTTTTTCTCCCGATCACAAATAGGAATTGTTGCATCATCTCATTAATAGTTGCATCATCTCATTATTGCTTTCAATCAATACTTCTTAAAACATAAATCAACGATTTTATTCTTTCAGGCTCTGTTTCGAGCACATTACCTATCACCACCAAATCGGCTCCTGCTTGGTAGGCAGTTTGAAGTTGGTCATTCGTTTTTATTCCACCACCTACAATTAGTGGAATGGATAAATGTGCTTTCACATGATGTATCATTTCGGACGATACGGGCTGTTGTGCACCACTTCCAGCTTCGAGATAAATGGCTTTCAGCCCCAACAATTCTCCTGCAAGCGCTGTGGCAAGTGCAATGTCATTTTTATCGCGCGGAATAGGTTGCGTGTTCGAAATATATTCTACCGCGCTTTTCGAACCACCATCCACCAACATATAACCAGTAGAAATTACTTCGAGTCCCGATTTTCGAATTGGAATAGCTGCGTTTACATGCTGACTGATAAGGTATTCGGCATTTCTGCCCGAAATAAGCGAAAGAAAAAGTAGTGCGTCGGCGTTGGGCGAAAACTGAGATACATCACCAGGGAAAAGTACAACGGGGATATTGAGTTCTTTTTTAAAAGTGTCGATTAATGCCGAAAAGGAAATTTTGAGTTGACTTCCACCTATAAAAATAAAATCTGGCGTATGCTCTTTGAGCAAAGGTAGAAATTTAGTCAAATGTTTTTCGCTGCATTTATCAGGGTCGATAAGCACTGCTAACATCTTTTTGCCCGCTTGGCTATTTCGAACTAAATTTGAATAAACTTGAGAATTCATATCATTAATTATCAATACAATACACCAAATTAAACGAATTGTTTATGGAATAAAACAGCGTATAATTCTTACCTGTTACAGTGTGAACGCCCATAAAACTGCCTGTGGCATAAACTAAAAAATCCAACACTTCCAGCTGTTTATCAAAATTAACAGCCTCGTTACCAATAAGTTTGTACATTGCTTCTTTTGCCGACCATGCCAATTGTACTTTTCGCAAATCTGTGGCATCGAAAAGTGTTGCTTGTTCTGTTTCAGTCAAAAAACGTTGATATAATTTCAAAAAACGGTCGGTTGGAATTTCAATATCAATACCCACTTCGCTCGTAGGATGAGCAATAACAACCACCCAATTCCCACTATGCGAAATGCTTATTTTCATGTTGTTATCAACACAATATGGTTTACCTTCAGTGGTGTAACCAATTACAACTTCGCAAGCCGCCAACTCATTCAAAGCAATGCGAGCAGAAAGGAACTCTAGTTTACGTTTATTAGTTTTAAGCAGTTTAAAATCAGCCTCATATACATTAAAATTCGAGAGCAAATCTTTTAACTCATCTTCCGATTCGGTAATTTCCCAAATCAAAACCGTTGCTCCTTGTGCCTGAAATCTACTGCTTATCATTTTTTCCAACTAAAACTTTCCATCAACCTCACCATATCTTTTCGAATATAATTTACCATAGGAGCAATAGAATCTTTGTTCGGTACATTATCGAAATAGAGTGCTCCACGCAAAAAATGACGGGTACTATCTGTCAATGTAAATTGGAGGTTCGAAGCCGTGTTTCCTTTCAAATCGTATAAAATACCGTGTGTATTTTTCGCAGCATTGTCAAAAGCCAATTCGCTAATATTATCCGCTTTAATGCTGTGTTTGTACACAAACGTACGCGCATCTTCTGTTAACTCCCTAAAATTTCCATTTACAGGTTTGTAACTTACATGCAAAGCCACATTAAATTGCGGATAAATAAGGTCGAACCAATATTTTTCGTGTGCCTGAGTTCGTTCAACAATGGTTGCTCTTTTCGAATACTCAAAGCTAAAAGGCAATTTCTCATTTTCCAAAATACGATATTCGTGTGGCGGTAGATATACCCTAAAATAGCCATAAGGCTTAGGCGTATAACTCTGACCACAAGCCATAAAAAAAAGGGTGAGCGAAATCAGTATTATTTTGTGCATTCGTATAAAATTTCCCATTTTTCTATTTACCATTTTAGATAAAATCGCAACTGTAAATTGATTATTTTGACATTCCATAAATCGAGAATATTATTGGATAAATTCAACATCCCATGAAGCAGAAATGCAAATGGCGTATTTCGACATCCCGTGCAACGGGACTTGCAAACTATAAACTGCTAACTGCAAACGTCTTCACTCCCCTTCTCTCGGATCATTTTTGATGTAGAGCTTCACTTTTTTTATACGTCGATTATCAACAGCTATAATTTCGAACACATAATGTTCATAATCAAATCGTTCGCCCTTAGTAGGCATTTCGCCCTTAATTTCCAAAATCAAACCAGCTAAAGTTTCCACTTCGCCCGAAATTTTCTCGAATAACTCTGCATCAATTTCATCTAACTTAAAAAAATCGTTAAGCTGAATTTTAGCTTCAAAAACAAAGGTATGATTATCTATTTTGGTAAACAATTTGGGTTCTTCGTCATATTCATCGCTAATATCGCCTACTATTTCTTCCAAAATATCTTCGAGTGTAACCAAACCCGAAGTGCCGCCATATTCGTCGACCACAATGGCCAAATGCACCTTATTGCGCTGAAAATCACTTAACAAATCATCTATCATTTTTGTTTCGGGCACATAAAAAGCGGGGCGAATAAGACTTTGCCATCGAAAATTAGCTGGCTTATCCAAATGCGTCAGTAAATCTTTGGCATACAATACCCCCTTGATGTTATCACGCGATTCGGCGTAAACCGGTATGCGCGAATAACCTGCTTCTATAACCTTTTCGAGTAATTGCTTATAGTTCATTTTCAAGTCGAAATCGACCATATCAACACGCGAAGTCATTATATCAACCACCCTTTTGTCGCCAAAACGAATAATTCCTTCGAGAATTTCTTTGTCTTCGTCGCTGCTATCTGACGTAAGTTCCAGTGCTTGCGACAATTCATCTTTCGATATATTACGATGGAGATGGCGCGTTAATTTATGATTTACAATATTAGTTGTATTAATCAACAAACTGATTATTGGAGAAAAAAAGCGACTAAGCACCAACAAAAAAGGAGCTGTAAAAACGCTTACAAATAATGCTTTTTGCGAAGCAAATAATTTGGGAAGAATTTCGCCAAAAAGAAGTAATAAAAATGTAACAACAATTGTTTGAAAAATAAAACCGGCAACAGGAGCACTCGAAAAATCGAGAACAGCCGAAGTAGCATAAGCCAACAATAAAACAATGGCAACATTTACTAAATTATTAGTAATAAGAATAGTAGCTAATAGCCGTTGAGGATTTTCGATTAGTTTATACGCCTTTTGAGCGTTTACATTTTTATTTTCGCTCAATTCGGCTATAGTTTGCTGCCCTAACGAGAAATACGCCACTTCGGCACCCGATATAATGGCTGAAACACACAAAAGCAACAACGAAACTATAAATTCAATAGCAATTTCGAGTGTTAATGGTAAAAAATGAATATCGTTCATCAGTATATAACCTATTCGATATAACCTAAATGGTAGTCAACCTGTTCGGTTTAAATTTTTAGTTTGAAAAATATCTGCAAAAATAAGCATTTATTTTGTCTTTGCCACTAACTTACTACCTATAAGCATGGGCAAAACAAAATTAATTAGCCACAATACAAATCCTGCAATAGCAATTCCCGCAATATTTTCGGAAAATGTACCGATAAAAATCACAGCATAGGAGCTTCGAATGGCAGCTTCGGAAAATGCCAATGAAGGTGTAAACGTTACAAAAAGATAACTTGTTGGAATGGAAATGAATGCTTCGAAAACACTTAATTCGACACCAAAAAAGTGTAAAATGACAAAAAACTGTACGCTAAAAACCATAAATCGCATCAATGAATACAACGTAATTATCAGCAAATCAATAATTTTATAATTTGAAATACTTTTGAGAGAATTAATTTTATTATATTTATTGAATAATAATACAATATTGGGCAACAAAAAGTATAATATTGTAAAAAGCAGAATAAAGGCAACTGCTATAACCAAGATAGAATTGTTAAAATCATAAGTATCATTTTTTTTAATTAAAAAATAATATGCAGCTGCGGGTAAGCCTACTATTGCAATAACATAATTCTGAGTAAAACTATTTAATAACGAATAAATGGCAGCAATTTTTCTATTTTCAGGACTAACAAAAATCATTCTACCAACCATTTCGCCAATACGATTTGGAGTAACAAAGCCAGTAGCAAAACCAGCAAAAACAGCTTTTAAGGCTATATAAAAGGAAATATGTTCCGATTTTTCAACAATCTTTTGCCATTTAATGGCTTCAAGAGCAATATTAATTGGAAGTAATAAAAAAACAATCATCAACCAAAAATAATGAGAAATAGTAATTTGTCGAAAATGAAACCAAAGCATTTCATATTGCTCAAAAGTAAAAAGTTTATATGCCAAAAAAAGATATGTAGCGAACAATACTATCCATTTTAAAATAAATAATAATGAATTTAGCATTTTTCGGTTCCAAATTTTGTCAATCATAATTTTTTATCTTAATCTCAAAAAAACAGTTATTATAATACAAATGTACAACTAAATGTACGAAAATAGATTTATTCTGGAAATTGCATTAATCAAATTAAGACAGAATTTATTTATAAAACCTATTTCAAAATCCACAGATAGCCGAAGTATAAACGAATACCTCGACGCTCTCAAAAAACCACACCCCAAATTTTAACCCTATATGAATTTTGCCGTTATTCTGGATTAAAAACCGAAAATTGATTGTATATTTGCATCTCTGAATTTATCATTAATAATTTATCGTTAATAATTATATCATGGCAAGAGTAGCAGGCATTACAATTGAAAAAGACATACACGGCAAAGCACGATTTGCACGTATAGATTTACGAAAATATGGCGAATTCTTAAATCCGCTATTTAAAGAAGTTGGAGTTGATGTAAATAATGTGAAACTTACGTCAAAACTAAAACGAAGCATTGAAGAGGCTAAATCAGGAAATTACACAGTTGGAAATATAGAAAATTTTTGGTAATGAAATATATTGAAACGCGGACAGCATTGAAAGATAAACAAAAAATCAAATCAATGAGTGGCTCTTCTAAAAAACGATTAAAAAATTTAGTAGATAGTATCATTGAAAATCCGCGCGATTTAGAAGCAATTGGAAGTCCTGAACTACTAAAGTATTCCGAAGTTGAATTATGGTCTAGGGAATTAACTAAAAAAGATCGCATTGTATACGCTATTGAACCTGGATATTTATATGATATGAATGATGAAGGTGAAATAATAGTATTTTATCAATACTTAGGACATTATACTGATAAATAAAACCAACTTCGAACGGCAAATTTTAGGGTCGTACATTTAAACACCACGTTTTCAGTTGAAGCGTTCCGTCCGGATAGTTATCTGGATTCGGAATGTTTTTTTTGTGTCCTTTTGTTTGATAACCTTTTAGTCACAATATATGCTTCAAATTCCTTGTTGTGAGTTCAAAATTCTTATCTTTCAACACCGTAATAAAAGTTTTTTTTTGCAAAAAACAAAAGAGTGATAACCAATTGATTATCACTCTTTTTCAATTTTTGTGCGGCTGAAGGGAAAGCCCACTTACATACAATACAATAATAATCACGCTTTTACAATCAATCTATTTAGTCTACTGTTTTTTTTAATCTATTTCAGTCTACTATTTTTTATGATAATTCTGATATTTCACCTGTACCATCAGATAAAAAAACTCTCTCTATTAATCTTTTTAATTCTGCTTTTTGATTTTTATTCAGTTTTGTTTTCTTTATCTTATCTATTAATTCAGTTGCAGTTTTTTTGTTATAATCATCTTTACTTCCAAAGCCCAAACCAAAATACAAAAAATGTATTTTTTTTGCTTTTTCATAAAATGAAGAGTCCATTTTAGAATAGTCAATTAATAACTCAAAAGCCTCTTTATATTTCGATTGTTTTAAAAGGTTTTCATATTCCTTTACATCAGGCCTTGCAACTATTATAGCTACATTTTTAGATGCTTTATATGTATAAAAAGCTCCTACACATGTACCCATACATGCTACTACAGCAACTAATAAATTCCAATCGATACAATCCATACTTATTTATTTATCTACTGATAACTTATTTTCTCTTTTAATTTTTGCCAATAAATGAGTATTTGGGACAAACTGTATAATTTTATAAACATCAACACTATTAGGAGTTTTAAAAACAATGTAATCACCAACACGATATGTTCTACCGGAAATATCCATATTAATTCTTTTACCTGATTCTAAAATAAAAAACTCAGATTTTGATTTACCATTACGTTCAATTATTCTATCAAATTTTTGACTCGTATCATTTAATAAATTTATAGCAGTATCACTATTTTGATAACTAACTTTTAAAAGTTCATTTACCATAATCTACATTTTTAAAATTTTATATAACTCTTTATCTTCAATATATTTTAGTACTTCATTCACTTTATTGTCCTCAATTTCAACCTGTAATATAACTTTAGGTTTTTGAATTTCTTTTACATCAAATATTCTAAATTCATTAAAGAAGTCAAATTGAAGATGTTGTGAAATTGTAAATAATAATTTTACATCAATTGTGTCCCTTTTGAATATTGACCTCACATTTTGCCGTGATGTACCTATGCGCTTACCTAATTCAGCTTGATTGACATTTTTTGATTTACAAACACTTTCAATCATTTGCCCAATGTGAATTTTTTTTGCTTCCATAATTTGCTAATTTACAAGTTTTTAAATTGGTATTTTTATTTTTATGAAAAAATATATTTTACTTTTAGTAAAATATATTTTGCTTATGTAAATTATTTATTTACATTTGCACCGTTCAATATTGAACGCAACAATTAAACCAATTAAAAAAAAGAGTATGAGAACAACAAAAATTGAAAGCAATGGCTTTTTAATGCTTCCAGCAGATCAAAAATTTATGCAGATTACCAAAGAAATTAGTGTCGAGTTTATCGAGTATGCAAGTGTAAACAGGTGTCGTAAGTGTCAGATTAAAAAAGGGCTTGGATGTGTGGCTTGTAGTCCACAATCAATATGGGAACCCCGTAGAGATGGCAAAATTGGTTACTGGAAGGTTACATCCGAAAGTATTAAACACGATTATTCTCCAAAAAAACAACTCGAAGAAAAAAATGAAATGACATTAGAGTCATTATTAGTAAGCATTGATAAAAAAGATGTACCGGACGAATTGAAAAATTCTTTTAAATCTATGCTTATTGAAAAAAGAGATTTAACAGAGAGCATGTTACTATTTGCTAATTTTCTTATGAAGCAAATAAATGAGCGTTATATTGAAGAAACTATTAAGAGAGTTGTAACTGCCATCCTTTCGGAAGATAAGGAAGTAATTGAAGCATCGAACGACGAAAATCAACGCATTCAAAAATCTTTAGAAAATTGGTACGAAGGTGATAATGATTTTATTCCGCTATTAGAGTTCATATCAGATTTTTGCTTATCAAAACGAGTAATTGACTTAGAATTTGCAAAAATTGATTATAAATCAATTAAAAAAATGTTATTAACAAATTAATCCAAAACATGTACAAACTCCCCGAAACCCAACAAACCCCAATTGCCGAAAACTATTTCGGCAATTGGATAAAAACTATTCCCGTAGGCGACTATCGGGAAGTACGTAAACGCATAATTAGCGAATGTAAAATTACCGAACAAGTATTCCGCTTTTGGCGTGGTGGAATTACCAAAGTACCCATTTTGGCGCAACCAATTGTAAATGAAATAGCAGGTAAAAATATTTTTAAAACAAAAAGAAAAAATAGGAGGAAAGAAAAATGAATACAAATGAAGTAATTGAATGGCTTAAGTCAAATGAATGTGAATTTTTCACAGTCAGTAACACCATTAAGGATAATACAAAAGTTTTTGAATGGGTTGTGAATGAAACCATTGAAGAACGTTACAAACGTTTCATTCGAATAATGAATATTTTACCTAAAAAAGAATACTACATCAAGGCAAAAAGATCATATACTCAAACGATAGGGTTATTTTTTACTAGTTTTACTAATTAAGCTTACACACTTACAAACCCAATTAATTGCACAAGGATATGACAAAAGACATTTTCACAAACATTACTACCGGAGTTAATAAGTACATTACACTAAAAGCCCCCACAGGGTTCGAAGTAAAATACTCTATCCGGCTAAAGCGGTTCCTTTTGATACAAACCAACTTCAACCCGCTAAACTTCGATGTACTTATACACAGACATTTAATTTCGGCCAAAGGTATAGAGCGCGTGGATAGCGTAGGCACTTACGACGATGGCACGGGGTATATTATTTATTTCCTGACTGAAAAGGTAGATACCGAAATTCTTTACAATGAAATTCAATCAATTTTTAAATCATACTTTATCGACAAACAACATGAAAACAATTAATTTAACATCGGAGCAAATAAGATTAATGATTATTGCATTAAACAAAACAATTAATGAGATTAAAGGTAAAATCCGTAATAAATCGAAAAGTGATAAACGCATTGAAAAACTTCGTATCGAAATACTTTACATTCAATTAGCTGAATTCGAAGCCACTTTAAAAACATTACAAACTTTAGAAACTTTATGAACACACGTACAATCAAATTATTACCCGGTTCCCGTAATGCCTTTGTTTTTTCGGCCACGGACAAAGAAACGATACTACATTACACTTGCCCCGCCTGGCCCGATAAAGTATGTATTCATATTTTATCAGGAAAATGGGAAATTGAAAGCACCGAAGCAAACAAAGTCAATTTGATAACGCACGACGAAGTGATTAAAACAAAGCCCTACAATATCAAAAAAATTCAACCCTTAATTATAGATTGATATGAAAACGAAAAAAATCCCTACAGTAGCATATATTCCAAATTTCAAAACGAAAATAGCATCCTACTTGACTAAAGGCAAAGAATATCCAATAATTAAAGGTAGTATTGATGAATACTTATTTGTAATTATTAATGATATTGGAACTAATAGTGTTTGTTCTTTAAGAAAATGTGGACATTTAAATGGCAAAAAATGGATATTAAAATAGTAAATAGTAAATAATCAAATAGTAAATAAAATTATGATACTCACATTCAAACCTCAATTTGTAGAACCGATTAAAGCCGGTACTAAAATACATACCATTCGCGAAGATAAAAAAGGACGTTGGAAACCAGGAACTAAAATACAGTTTTGGAATGGTAACCCACGAAATGTAAAAGCAAAACCACATCAATTTCAGAGTGGGATATGTACCCATGTAGAAGATATAATTATTGATTTTGTTTGGGATGATGTGCTTGTTTATAGTCGTAATATTCTATCTACAGAATTACATACCCGAATTAGTAAGTTAAATAAATTTGCACAAGATGATGGTTTTGAAGATTGGAAAAGTTTAAAACAGTGGTTTGAAAATGAATATCCCCAAAATAAAATGTTTACCGGCAAATTAATATACTTCAAAGTACATGCAACCATCTGATTTAAAACACAACAAACAGTACCATTATACTGTAATCGACCAACAGCCGCGCCCGGTTACATACCGGCACGAACAATTAAACTATTGGGTATTCGACGAAGATAGTACTAACAAAATGCTTTTATTGCACAAACAACAGGTTTTAAGTAATATACATGAATTCACAAACTAAATCATACCTCGAAACCCGCGTTTACGACACGATGGGAATTTCGGCCGAACTTAACAAAGTTGAAGTTTATACAACAGACCCGGAAGGATCGGAGCGAAAAATTACAATGCCAATTTTTTCATCGGACAAAGATGATAATATAGACATTTTGGTTTATACCCTAGATCGTAGATTAATACAATACGACCATCCGAATGCCGACCCCACGCGCCCGAACACAAACAACAATCGCGATCAGTATTTCAAAATCACAAGGCTTAAAAACCCAAAGGATGATATGAAATACCGAATACCCAAAGGTGTTGGAACATATCCGTTTTTCCCGCCCGCGTTGGTCGATAAGTACGAACGTGGCGAAGAAATTAAAACCTTGGTACTTACCGAAGGATATTTTAAAGCATTCAAAGCAGCCGTTCACGATTTCGACATCGTTGGACTTTCATCAATCCATCATTATGCCGACCGCAAAACAAAAGCCATACATCCGGATATTATAAAAATAATTCTGAAATGTAAGGTTCGTAATGTGGTAATGATGTACGATGGCGATTGCCTGAATATAAGTAGCAAATGTTTGCAAAGTGGCGAAGATTTGGCAAAACGCCCAAACTTGTTTTTATCTTCGATGATAAAAATACGCGAACTGTTAAGCGATTACGATGTAACAATCTATTTCAGCCACATACTAAGCGAACGCATACAAAACCAACCCAAAGGATTGGACGATGTATTAATCGAAATGAAAGGCAGCGAAGGCAGCGCGTTGGACGATTTGAAGATGTTAGGCATACCCGGGCAAATATTCTACAGGCTAAATGTAAGTACACAGCTTAAAAAACTACAGGGATATTTCAACCTCAGTAATGTAAATCAGTTTTTCGATGCATGGAGCGACTTGATCGGTACCCGCGAATTTCAGTATTTTGGTACAAAGTACAAAGTAATTGAAAAAGATGGTAAACGCGAACTTCAAAAGACCGTACCAAAAGAGGCTAAAAACTTTATGCGTGTGGGTGATGATTATTACGAAATGGTGGAAATTCCGACCATATACGACGATTTCGAAACAAAGTTATACAAACGTGCCAAAAGTACTATAACGGACGATTTTGGAAAGGATATTTTTAAATCCATACCCAAATACAAAGCGTTTACAAATATGCCATCGCATACCAACTACCAACAGGTAATAAACAACTGTTACAACAAATACAGTCCGTTTACACACGAACCCGCCGAAGGTGATTGGAGTACAACAAAATTCTTTTTAGAGCATATTTTTGGCGAACACGTGGAATATGGTTTGGATTACATTCAAATACTCTACCAACACCCCACACAAATATTGCCTATTCTTTGCCTTGTTTCCAAAGAAAACAAAACAGGTAAAACAACTTTTCTCGATTTTTTGAAGTTGATTTTTGGCGAAAACGCTTGTAAAGTAGGTAACGCCGAACTCTCAAACGAATTCAACAGCTTTACAGCCACGCGCTTAGTGGTAGGAGTTGATGAAACGTTTTTAGAGAAAAAAACGACTATTGAAAAAATTAAAATGCTTAGCACCTCCAACCGAATAGCAATGCAGCGCAAAGGCGTAGATCATGAGGAGATGTGGCATTTTGCAAAGTATATACTTGTATCGAACAACGAAGATAATTTTATTTATGCATCGGACGAAGATGTACGTTACTGGGTTCGCAAAGTTCCGGTAATAAAAAAAGAAATCCCCGACATGCTTACAATTTTGCACGAAGAAGTACCCGCTTTTCTTTACATGCTAAACAACCGTAAAATATCGGTACCCAAAACGGGCCGCGCTTGGTTCGACCCGGCACTACTCGAAACCGATGCACTCAAACGGTTACGCGTAGCATCCAAAAGCACGGCCGAAAAGGAAATTACAAATTTCATTCATAACATGTTTATGGAGTTTGCCGTGGCCGAAATTAAAATGACAATGGAAGTACTAAAGGAGCGGACAACCAAAAACAAGTACGAAGATAGTTACATCAGCCGGATATTACACGAAAACATGAAAATAGAAAAGGCCGACAAAGTAATGCGTTACAAAGTACCAACGTGGACAACCGACCCGATGGACGATGCAAAAGTAATGAGGTACGAACAACCAATGCCGCCGGGCCGTCCGTATATTTTTCGTATCGAAAATTTTTGCACACACGAAGAAATGAAAAACATCGGATTTATTCCGGCCACATCCCCCGAACCGGAACAACCACAACCAACACAAACGGATTTACCATTTTAAAAAATACAATTATGATAAGCGAATATTTTATACTTTCGGATGAAACTCAAAGAATTGATAAAAATAGCGATGGAGTTATTGGAGTTCAATTTACCGAATGGGAAAAAGAAGATAATGAAAATCAAGTTATTGAAATTACATTATTAGATGAAGATAAAAAAATTCTATCACAGATATTTATTTCGAAAGATGATTTTATCAAAGTAGCAAAAAGAATAATGGTAGAATAGTATGCAATACGAAGAACGAATTTCACATACACAGGGCAACTATATTGTTGCTGATTGTAGGAGTTTTGAAGATATACTCACAAAAGCACCTTTAGAAGTGGAAGGCTTAACAGTACAGCCGGGAGAAACAACAACCTTTCACGATTGGTTTTTTAAACCTTGTCAGTATGTTGGAATGCTCAAAAATGCAGCCGTATTCTATTTAGGCAGTGGCGATGTAGATTTATTCAGCAACGGCGGCCATTATTACGACCTTACATACATTGTTACAAAGGATCGCATTCTTAAAGTTTACAGGCGTGGAAGTGCGCGCGATATGTTTCTAACCTTTCATAATAATAAATGGAGTTGGTTTCATAAAAAACTATCTACAAAATAAAAATCAGTTGTTTTACTTGTAACACCAATACACTAAATACAGTCAAATTTTGGCTGTATTTTTTTTTGTGCTAAAGTGGGAGTTTTTTCTATTTTTGTCTTTTTTTCTAAAAGAGTTGTTTTTCTTGTTACATTTGTTACAACTATTAATTAATCAAATATAAATAAATAATAATCAGTAAATTAACATACAAAAAAAGTGTAACAAAGCAGTTTGATTTTTGTTACAATCTGTTACAAACCCTCAACAATCTTGTTACATTTGTTACATGTTTGTTACACTCTAACTATTTAAAAATCAACGTTGTAACAGTGTAACAAGATGTAACAAGAAAAATCGGTTTGTATTTTTTTTCTTTTTTTTGGGCGTTCCCGTTCCGGTCGGGCTCTTTGCACGGCATCAAATTTGAAATACAAATTTGCTGGCGGAGAGTGCAAATATCCCTAACGCCTAATGCCCCGAACGAAACCGATAAAATAAAAACCGAACGAAATACGTTCGACAATTTATTTTATCCGTTTCGTTCCGAATAGGGGACAGCGGAATATAAAACAGATTTAAAAACCCAGCCCCCGTTTGGGAGGGGGCATTAACATTTTTAAATCCGTTTTTTTTTTTAGTTCGTTTAAATGATGGTGGTTTGATGGTGTTTTTATGGTGGTATTTTTATATACTATATACTATAAACTATAAACTAAAATATATATATCGGAAAATAGCCGCTTTTGCGATTGTTTTAAGATAAAAAATTATATAGTTAATTTTATTTTAAATGTTTGTTTATATTGATATTATCTATATATTTGCAACATATTTATAAAATCTATATAAAACGGTTTTGTTATGGAAATTGCAACTATCAAAGAAGTTCAAAATTTATTTATCAAACCTATTTCAAAATCCACAGCAAGCCGCTGGATGAATGAGTGCCGCGATGCACTCAACAAACCACACCCGAAAATTTTAACCTTGGATGAATTTTGCAGTTATTTTGGATTAAAAATCAAAAATTGATTGTATATTTGCATCTCAATTAATTATCAAACATTGTTATGGGACAAATAGCAGGAATAAGAATAGAAAAAAATATAAAAGGTTTACCCGTTTTTGCACATGTTGATTTACGCAAAAATCAGGATATATATAATTTTTTTGTCGAAAAAGGAGTTATAACTGTTCCTAATATTCCGAACAGTACCACACGAAAAGCAATAAAACAAGCCGAAAACGGAATAGGATTAAAAAAATTCAAAACCTCAGACGAATTATTTAAACACTGGGATAATGAGTTATAGTATAAAAGAAACAAGCCAATTTACAAAAGATTTAAAAGAATTAATCCGTAATGGTTTCGATATTTCAGATTTAAAGCAAACGGCACATATACTTATCGAAACAGGTACATTACCCGATGAATTTAAAACACATACTTTAATCCGCGATTTTAAAAACATATACGACTCACATTTAGATGATGATATTATTTTATTGTGGCGAAAATCCCGAAATACAATTACACTTGTAAGAATAGGTACACATTCTGATTTATTCTAATAATCTCACTTCGAGCTGCAAATTTTAGGGCAGCAAATTTTTAAATACATAATCCCGTCGAAGCGTTCCGATTTAGTTCGGAACGCTTTTTTTATGCCTTTTATTCCCAAAATTCCCATTTTTCCCATAATTCCCATTTTTCCCACAAAATATTTGCACACACCATATATTTGCATTCTCTAAATAGTAAATGGTAAATCTGTAAATAGTAAATACATTGAATCCACTCTTAATCATAGCCGGTATTGCAGTACTTTATTACGCACCTACAATTTTAGGTTTAATGAAGTTGGAATATAAGATAGTATCCGTTATTCCTACCAAAATAGAAGCAAACAGCATTACACTACAGGCAGGTATGGAGCTTACCAATAAAAGCCGTACCAATTTAGTAATAAACGGTTTGCAATGCAATGTTTATCTAAACGGTAAAATGATGGGCACTATTTTAAATTCGCTCAATACACCCATTCCCGCAGGATTGAAACAAGTAGTAGGTTTAAAAATAATTGTAACACCGAAAGAAATTGGTACCGAATTATGGTCGATGCTAATCAATCAGAATTTACAAAATTTCGTAATCCGCTTACAAGGAAATATTACAGCTAACGGAAAAATTTTACCATTAGATGCAATGTGGACAATACAGGATTTTACAAAATAAAATATTATGGAAGCAAAAACAGCATTCGTAAAAATCCAACGTAAACACTCGCTTGGAGTTACAAAAAGTTTAGAAGTTACAGGAAAGTATTTGACACGCGAAGAAGCTGAAGCATCTCCCGAAGTTGGTACAATTTATCCGGTTATTCAGGCTAATAAGCTGATTAAAGATTTTAACAGCCGAAAAAATTCTTAATTCGTGAAATTCGCATAATTCGTTTTAATTCGTGAAAATTCGTAACATCAATAAAGTACTTTACACCAACGGCGGCACGTCCGACATTATCCGCGTGGTAATGATGGCGTATGATATTGAAAGCGATCCGCAAATATACGAACTGGCCGAACAATTAAAAGGAGCTACAACGGTAGAAACTTGCCGGAATATATGGAAGTATTTAGTTCTACTTTGACAGATTAGGATTTTGCCTCAGATATGCATTGTTAATATCTTTTTGCCGTCTAATATGTCGGTTAATAATTTTTTCATATATTTGATCATCAGTCATTTGTTTGTACAATTGGAAGATAATCAGTTCTTTAACATCTCTTGCGCTGAGCAAAGGTAAATCTTGATTATTTCGAAGTTTTTCTTTTAGAATGAACGACGAAACCATGAAATTTAAAGCAATTTGATGCAACCATGCGTTCCATTTACGTGTTTGAAATTGGTCAATCCCCAAAATTTGTTTTGATTCTTTGATGCAATGTTCAACAAAAAATCGTTGCGCTTGCATGTATGCAATCACTTCTGGGGTGTATTGCTCCATATTTGCATTGGTAAATGAGAACTTTACCTCCAATTGATTTTCGGACGTAAAGGTTTTTCTTATTACCAGTAATCTTTGTTCGATTCTGTCAACAGCCCTGTTCCAAATATACACTTTGGTAAAATGATAATGCCCCGTTAATTTGCCCTTTGTTGTATTGCGCACCGTCAATTTCTGCCATTGTTCATCAGTGAGTGCGCCCATGTAATCAGTTACAGACATGCTTGGTGTTGTTGCTTTCAATCTCTTGGGCGTTGGGCCTTTGGCTGATTTACGTTCTGGTATTTCAAGTTCCGTTGGCTCAAGATAAATCGATTGATTTGCATGAATGTCAAGCATATACAAATAGCCAAGTTCATCTATTTTTCTTGCAAAATCGGCATCGTTGCCATAATATCCATCAGCACTCACAAAGTCAAAATCAATTTGAGTTGATTGATGTTCCACAATCTCATAAGCAATTTGGAGCTTAGTTTTAAAATTTCTTTCGTCTGCTGGTATACCTGCCTCATCGCATCTTTTTGAATTTAAACACCAATCTTCGGGCAAAAATAAGCGAGCATCGACCATCGAACTAAAGTCGCCGTTGTTTAATGAAGCAAATACTGCCACTTGTGAATTACTAAGCTTGCCCACATTTCCACAGTATTGATGACCTACTCCAACACTTTTTTCTCCTTTTTTTACCCAGCCGCTTTCATCTATTATCAGTCCTGTCAACTTGCCTTTAGGAAGCAAAGTGTTTACTTCGTTTGCAACTTGATCAATCAAATCTCTGCCACTCCAGGTAGATTCTGTTATGAAATGCTGCATCTGAAAATAATTAGAATCCATCGTTTCACTTAACTTTTCGATATTTCTATTATCGCTCAACAATAAACCTTGAGCATAAATCTCTGCTTTTACAAAGAATCGTTTCGTTTTATTTTTAAATATGTTCTGATAATCAGACAAATGCAAGCCAAGCCGGCTTGCCAGCCCAGTCAGTGTTTCTCCATATTTTTTACTTTTTAATGCCTCTGTTAAATCCTCAATCGGGCGGAAAGCTTGTTTCTCTTATGACCGAAAAGATGGCGTTTAACAAATATTTAGTTTTTGAATTAATCATTTTATCTCTCATTATTTACACTGCTAAGATACTAAATATAAGTGATATACCAAAATAAACCTCAATTAAATTTCATTGTTTTTTATCACAATATAAACAGAAACAACATTCTCGTTTTAATCTGTCAAAGTAGAA
>CAMDNO010000079.1 GCA_945902955.1 Porphyromonas cangingivalis | reverse complement strand
TTTGAACTGTATGCATAACCTGCTGCGGTCGAAGTACTTCCATCAATTCCCGATGTGCCTCGGTTGCAAATATATGTAAGGTCGGTGCGAGCAGGAAAAAGTTGCGTCCAGCGTACGGATGTGCTGTTGGCCAAATGCAAAGTAGTGTTTTTAGGTAGCTGTTCTAATAAATCAACTACTACATCCATATCTGAAAGTAGTTCTTTTTTTACCTGAGAATTTCTGCAAAAAGATACATGTTGTGAAATAACTTTTTGAAATTCAGTTGAATATGTTTCGGAATATTTACTTTCTGTTATCCCAAAAGTCATTTTTCCCAAAGTTTCGGTTGCAAAACCAGGAATAACTGTTGTCAAACTTTTGTACGTATCAATGTATGGCATGGATGATTCCAGTTGCCACTGTTCGGCTGGCTGATGTCCGCGCAAATATATTTTTAATTGTTTACAAATAACCGAATGCCCAATAGTAATCAACAAATCGGGTTTAAATTCGTCCTTACTTTCCAACGAATTAATGCGTGAAAATAACGATTCGGGTTGTGTAATTATGTTGACTCCAGCTATATTCGACAAATTTTCTGCAATAACTACTACGTCTGGTTCATTGGCAAGCTGTTCTGCTAATTCACTTAAACATTCATTTTTTGGAAAAACGCCAAAAATCACCAATTTACGTTTGTATTTTTGCCAATCTTGCTGAAGTGTTTTTAAGCTTTCGGTATCTAAAATTTGTTTTGCCGATAGTGTTTTTATTATTTTCGGATTCGAATGAAATTCGGGTAATGCGGTGTAAATCGGTTCTCGCAACGGTACATTAATCTGTACAGGCCCTTGTGGGTACGAAATAGCAGTGTTGATGGCTTGCGAAACCTGACGGTCGCAAAAATCCAAATCAGCATCAACAACCGTTTCTACAGGTAAATCGAAACTTGCATTAATATAATTGGCAAAAATATTTGATTGACGAAGTGTTTGTCCGTCAGCTTGATCAATCATTTCGGCAGGGCGGTCGGCTGTAAAAACTAGCAAAGGCAAATTTTGATAATAAGCTTCTGCAATGGCCGGAGCAAAATTCAAAACTGCAGTCCCCGAAGTACATACAAGAGCAACAGCTTCGCCACTTTGTTGCGCCATACCCAATGCAAAATATGCCGCCGATCGTTCGTCGGTTATGCTTAAACAATCCATGTCGGGCTGAGCCGTAAAAGCAAAAATCAGCGGTGCATTGCGCGAGCCGGGTGCAATTATTACCTTACGAACGCCATGTTGGGCGCAAATTTCGGGTATGTTTTTTATTCCCTGACGGAAATGAGGCATGTTTTTATTTTTTATTATACGTTAAACTTACAATGCCGTTATCAAACTTTTCAACAGTATCGAGATTCCATTCCGTCTCAATAGTTTTAGCAGTAAACAACGGAATACCTTCACCTAAAATAATAGGTGCAATCGAAATTATCAGCCTGTCAATCAGGTTGTTTTGTGTAAAATAATTAACTAATTTACCACCGCCTACTAACCAACAATCCTGTGTCGATTCTTTTTTGATTTTATTGATTAATAAATCAATATCAGCATTCAAAACAAAAGTTTCTGGTGTTGTAGGAATGAAATATTTATCACTTGTTACAACAAATGTTTTGATATTCTGATACGGCCAATCTATTCCAAAGCCAATAATTTCATTGTAAGTTGTTTTACCCATTACGATAGTGCCAATATTTTTCAAAAAATCAGCATAACCATAATCGGTTTTTCCCTCATTTGGTAAATTTTCCAACCAATCAAGTTTCCCGTTTGGTCGGGCAATAAAACCATCGATGCTTGTTGCAATATATAATACTACTTTGCTCATGTTTATGTTTTTCAATAACCTAACCTAAACAAATTAAAAACTATGATTGTTGACAATATTAGAACAATTGATGAAACTATTCTTCTCCCTTTTGTCCGTATTTGCGCCATTTATCAACTAACTCTTGCATATCCTGTGGCAAATCGGAATTAAAAAACATGTACTCGCCGGTTCGAGGGTGAACAAATCCAAGTTCTTTGGCGTGTAAAGCCTGACGAGGACACAAGTAAAAGCAATTTTTTACAAAAGCTTTATACATAGCAGTCGTATTTCCTTTTAATATTATATGTCCACCATAACGTTCGTCGTTGAAAATGGTATGCCCAATATGTTTTGTATGAACACGAATTTGGTGTGTACGCCCGGTTTCAAGTCTGCATTCTATTAACGAAACATATCCCAATCGTTCCAACACTTTATAGTGAGTTACGGCATGTTTTGCCAACGGATTTTCACCTTCGGGGAAAACCATAAATTGCATTCTATCTTGTGGGTTACGGGCCAAAGCTCCAATAATTGTTCCTTCGTCTTGTTTCACATTACCCCAAACCACTGCCTGATAGCGGCGATGCGTGGTTTTGTCGAAAAACTGTTTGCCCAAATGTGTTTTTGCATAAGGTGTTTTTGCTAAAAGCAATAAGCCCGAAGTATCTTTATCGATGCGGTGCACCAAACCTATGCGCGAGTCGTTTACATCATATTCGGGCTGATCTTTCAAATGCCAGGCAATGGCATTGAGCAAGGTGCCATCGAAATTTCCAAATCCGGGATGCACCACAAGTCCAGGCTGTTTATTAACTAAAATAATATCTTCGTCTTCGTATACAATATTGATTGGAATATCTTGTGGGTAAATTTCAAACTCGGAAGGTGGGTATTCGAGATGAATAGTAATAACATCAAAAGGCTTTACGCGATAATTGGATTTTACACTCTTTTCGTTTACACGAATATTGCCAATATCGGCAGCTTCTTGTATACGATTGCGAGATATGCCTGCCATCGTATTTACCAAATACTTATCAATACGAACAAGAGTTTGACCTTTGTCGACCACATAGCGAAAGTGCTCGAAAACTTCTTTTTCAAACAACTCACCTTCCATTTCATCTGCTTCTATGTCTTCTATGTAATCTTCGTTCACGCTATGTAATTATTTGAGCATTAGTTTTTTACTTAGATAATTAATTTATTTTGAGTATTAGTTCTAATTTGACAGAATGAAGTTTAACTATAAAAACTTCGGAGACGACACTAATTTACATCCCCGCAATTTATCCCGCTATTGGCGGGAGGGGTTAGGGGTTGTTTTTTTAAAAAAACTCTTCCTCTTCCTTTTCCAATTCATCCTCTTCAAACGTTTTGTTCAACATTTCTTTGTCTTTCGAAAGCCAAATGTCAATACGAGTACCCGCAGGCACTAATTTGCCTGCTGCCGGCCGCTGTCGATAAACGATGTAAGCATTCTCATTTCCGTGAGGGGGAACATCAAAATCGATAGCTCCTAACACAACTGAATCTCTAAGTGTTAATTGTTTTGCCTGCTCGAGCGAAGCACCTTTTAATGTAGGTACCATAATATCTTCACCACTCAGACCGCTACCAACTACTAAAGTTACGTTACTACCTTCGGGGATGCGATAGCCGGCTGAAATGCTTCTACCACCATATTTTACGTCAATTACAAGGTCTTTATATTCCGATGGAGTATATTCCACATTACTTACATTTATGCCAATGGCCCGAAGCATGGCATCGGCTTGTCGGTACGAAATATCATTGATTTGGGGTAAAGGGGTTTGTCGTACTTGTCGCGAGTTTATAATAATATATACTGGCCGATTACTTTTAATATTCGAACCCGCTGCTGGTGTTTGCTGAATTACTGTTCCTAATTTTTTGTTTTTTACATACACCGAATCAATTATTTGTGCATATAAATTGTGATTTTGCAGCATTACAGCCACCTCTTCCATGTACATGCCAGTCAGGTCGGGTACTTTTTCAGTTTCGCCATGTTCTGTGTAAATATCTATCATATAAAGTGTTATCCACGAAATCACAACTAATATTACTGTTGCAAGTAAAATTCGTTTCAGTATAAAACCTCCTAAGGATTCTTTCCAGAATTTTTTAAAATCCATATTTTTATTTGTCTTGATTCTTGATTCTAACTCTGTAAATAAAAACCTGCCCCAAGCCCCTCCCCGTGAAACGGGGATAAATTGCGGGGATGTGTAGTTACTTTCGTCTCTAAAATTAGAAACACTACTTTTTAATTAAAAAAACTTCGAATACCGCTCTTAACATCCCCTTTAGGGGCTTGGGGCAATATTATTTATTTTTTTTTGATTGGTCTTTTCAATCAATTATTGCTAAAAGACAGTAAATTTACAGTCAAAAGTAATGAAAATATTGCAGCTTCGAATTAATTCAAACAAAAAAAGTAAAAACTTCTGTCGAGGTCTTTACTTTCTTTATGTTGTTTGAGGCAAAATCGTTACGATTTGTAGCGTCCTTCATCGGCTACAGTAAGTTTTGCTCTACCTTTTGAACGACGAGATGCTAATACACGGCGACCATTAGCTGTTGCCATTCTTTCACGGAATCCGTGTTTGTTTCTTCTTTTTCTTTGCGAAGGTTGAAATGTCCTTTTCATTGCTTATAATATTTTTTATTGTTTTTTCAGTTTTCGAATTCGGACTGCAAAAATAGTGTTTTTTTTTGAATTGACAAATTGCAAAGAGGTGTTTGTCTTATTTTTGAATATTTTTTTTGCTAATTGCGGTAGTTTGTTGCTGTCATTTAACAAAAAAAGGAGGTTGATAGCTCCCGAGCGTTTTATTTAGAGCCGTACGCCGAGCAACGAGTGAGAGATTACCACTACATGGAGCGGGGTGATAAAATAAAAAGTTGAAAATATTTCTTGGTATCATAAAAGATACCTATCTTTGCATTACATTAATAAATTCTATACTATGCCAGAAATTTTTAGAGTATTTGGATTACGGTTTTTCTTTTATTCTGATGAACATTTACCTATTCATGTACATGTTAGAAATGGTGCTGGTGAGGCTAAATTTGAAATTGCCACCGACAAAGTGATACTAAAACAGAGTTTTGGTATGAAAAGTAAAGACCTAAAAATGGCTGAGAATTTAATTCTTCAACATAAAGATTTAATTATAGACCACTGGATTAAATATTTTAATAAATAAAAAATATGGAAACGACGCTAAATAACATTCTAAAAGTCTGGTTTTCAGACGACAAAATATCAATCGAAACTAAAAATGGGATTGTGAAAAGTCACCCTTTACGTTGGTTTTCGCGATTAGAAAAAGCCACTGTTGAGCAACGAAATAATTTTGAGTTATCACATTTTGGCATTCACTGGCCTGAGCTCGACGAGGATTTAAGTTTTGAAGGTTTCTTTACCTTTAATAAGGATGAAGTTGAAGCCCAAAGGTCTGAAATACAGAAAGTTTTTGCAAAGTTCCCTGAACTAAATGTTTCTGAACTTGCTCGACGTATTGGAATAAGCCCGGCACTAATGCGACACTATGCCTGTAACGTAAAACAGCCCAGTCCCGAACGCACTCAACAAATAATAGAAGCGTTACACCAAGTTGGTCGTGAACTTATTGCTGTTTAATTTGGTAAGAAAATTCATAAACTAAAAACCGACAGAACATAAAGGTTTAATGTTTGAAACGCAGTCGGTTGAATTCTTAGCTATTGCGTAGCGTAATCTTTGTAGATTTTTACAACCCCAACCTACACAGGTGCGAAGCTCTGGGTTATTTAATTTACAATTTCTAAACCACTTATTCTTTGAAAATGTTTCAGATTTAAAGTTGCTAATGGTAATTTATAGCTTAAACTGGTTGCAGCGATCAAAATATCAGCTAAATCAATCATTTTATTCCTCTTCTTTAACTGCTTATAAATTTCAATTGCTTGAAGAGAGGCTTGTAAATCAAAATCTATTACTTCAACAGAATCCAAAAATTCATTCCAAAAAGAATCTTGTTGGATATTGCTGCCCGAAAAGATTTCGAAATGCGTGATAATTGAAATTGCAAAATCATTTTCGGTAGAAGCCAATTTGTAGAAAAAAGTGTTTTCTTTATTGACTGCTCGAAATAATTCAATTAAAACTGAAGAATCTAAAAGTATCATGCTAATCTCGATTTGTTAATATGCTGTCTAATTGATTGGTATTCATCACATTCCAAATCAGTCCATGTTGGTGCTTTTAAAATCAAGGATTGCAAAGTATTTCTTTTTGTTTGTTTCTTTGTAACAATCTCATTGTTAATGGCTGTGTTCAACCTTTTTAGTTCAGAAACTGGAAGTTGCTTAACAATTGATACCAAGTCGTTGTAGGCAATATTTAAATTTAGATGCATGTGTCAATATATTTATTTGTTCATTTTTTTTTTCTGCAAATATACTAAACTTCCTTTTGATAGCATAACAAACAGACTCGAAATTTTGTTTGCGGATAAAACACAGATGCGCTTCAAGTTTTATGATGAAACGCAGCCGGTGATTTATAATGTGCAAGGCAGAGCCTTGCTTTCAGCCCAGCTTGTTCCGATACAATCGGAAACGTAGGCAGAGGGCAGTACGCCGAGCTTAAAGCGATATTGCACGCTTCTTTGAGCGGGCATCAGGCAGTTGATTATACGTTAATAAGAGCAGAGTTTTACTATCAATACGTGATTTTACGTCAAAAAAATAACTACTTTCTTTCGTAATTTTCAACTATTTCAAGCAACTTGTCTGAAAAGTTAAAGATATTGTCAAGATTCTGAATTTCGGTTTTAACTTCTTTCTTATTTTCATCAAGTATAACAAAGTACTTCTTAACACCGTTAAAATAAAGCCGACAAATTGGTTTTCTATTGTTGTCGTCCAGTAAAATTGCAAAATAAGATTGAGCGTCACGATAACCAATTCGTTTCAAATCAATTTTTTGTCTTAGGATGGTTTTTACAATCATAAAACCTTCAAGTTCTTCTGTTGTAGTATCAACTTTACTTTCAGGTTCTTCTGCCACTGCAACAGCCTCTTGAACTGCTGATACTTCTTTTTCTTTATTCAGTGCGCTACTTAATCTTTCTGTAATTAAATCGCTTATAAGTACTTGTGCAGCTTTCTTTGTCAAGTTGGTGAATTGATCAAGTACTTTCGCCGTTACAATACTTGGATAAACCTGTTTTGCAAAAAACTTCACAAAATCCGGGCTTGGATTGTTTAATTCCTGACTTAGAAGCTGTTTCAATTCGTTTGAGAATTTGAGTTCGCTAGCCGTATTTACGATACTATCTGCATCAAAGTACGATTTATGAAACTTTTTAAGTTCTTCAATCTGATTATCTTTGATTTCAGCTATGTTGAATTCTAAAAATGGTTTTTCGTCCATTTTATTAGCTTCAACTAAGTCAGAATAAAATCTGTAGTTTATGCCGTTTGTTAAAATCCCAAATTTAGCTTTCGACACATGAAAATAGCGTAAAAGCTGACCGTCATGCAAATCTAAATTCTGAGCACAATGTTTGCATTCAACAAGTATAATTGGCGAGCCGTCTTTGAAAATGGCGTAATCAATCTTTTCTCCTTTTTTAATTCCAATGTCAGAAACAAATTCTGGTACTACTTCTGTCGGGTTGAAAACGTCGTAACCAAGTGATTGCAGAAATGGCATAATAAATGCATTCTTAGTAGCTTCTTCGGTTGCGATTTGGTCTTTCAGTTTGATAACTCTTTCGCCTAAAATCTTGATTTGGTCTTTGAAATCCATAATTTCTACTGTTTTTGATTGTTATTTTGTGTCTTAATTAATATATCAATTTTGCTGTTTAAACTATCAATTTTTACTTTTAGCTCGTTTACATCTACTTCTAATTCTTTGTTGTTGTCACTTACCATTGCGTCTACAAAAATGGAGTTTACCAAAGATAAACCTAAAATACCACCAGACAACAACAAAAAACCAAAATACAACTTGCTAAAAACTGCCACAATAGGACTTGTTCTTGTTGCTATTAAGTCTGGAATTTCATACCAACCTTCAACTGAAAACAATCTGAAAATTGAATAAAATGAGTTTAATGGATTTTCAAAATACTCTGGAACAATTCTTTTGTAAATTGTGCAAGTTACTAAGGAAACGATAAAAACCAAAACAAAAAATCCAGCTAAAACAATATAAGAAGCTTTAATTGCTCTTTTTATTGAAGAAATCAACGGGTCGATATTTGGAAAAAATTTGATTAAACGGAAAAATTTAAAAACTCTAAAGACTCTCAAAGTCAAGAATATATTTAAGTCCAAAATATTCTCAGAATAGAAAACTGCCGCCAATGAAGGAATTGAAATTATGATTAAAAAAAAGTCGAGTTTATTCCAACTGTCTGAAATGTAGCTTTTAAAACCTTTTTCGGCAACTTTAGTAAACATTTCAACGATAAATAAAGCAGTAAAAAGTGGCTCAATATAGTCTATAAGGATTCCCTTTATTTCAAATTCTTGTATAAAAATAAGCAATGAATTACTTATAATCAGGGTAAAAATAAAGGTATCGTTTAAAAATAGTTGTTTTATTTTCTTCATATAGTACTCTGTAATATAAAGTGTTTATTTTCGGGCATAAAAAAAGCGTGGAACATTTAACTGTAACACGTTTCCAAGGTACGACCAAGCACCTACAAAGTAATGTATAAGTTAAAGCCCACGCCTAAGGCGCAGGCGTTTACTAACTTATTCTTTACTTTGTTTCTATTAAATTGGTCGTTTTTGGAAACAGGAATAAAAGCTAACGCTTTTGATAATATGTAATGCCGCTGTCGCTACAGCGGACGAAAGAAAGACAACTTATGCTTTTGGCATATTGTATTCAATCATTCCTTTTTTTAAGTAGTCCAACAACTGAGGTGCAGACATTTTCGAAATCTCTTGATTAACTTCTTTTCTTATGTCGCGCATCATTTTTACGCAATCAATTTTTTTATTTGTCTTCATATTCAATTATGTCTTTTGGTGAGCGAATTTCTAAATGCGAATAACCATTTCTAATGTTAATGGCATTATATCCTCTTATTCGGTGTATATTTACGATATGTTTGAAGTTCCAACTTACTAAAATATCAATTTCATTAACGGTAGCCAAAGCTATATGAATACAATCTTCGAAGCTAGTTTCACCTACTACATTTTCGCGAATATATTCTTTGGCTAACTCCAACACTTCATCATTTACTAGCAAAGTATTATGAATTATATGCTTGTCTTTAAGTAGGTTTCTAACATGTTCAGGAGCTTTAATAAGTTCGCGAATTGTTAAATCGGATATTGAAAGTGCATATTTATTCTCGATTACTTCATTGAAGATAATTTGAGTTTCCAATTCTATGATTTTGCAAATGTATGAAATGTTTTTTAAATAATGTAAGTGAATAGAGAAATTTTTCGGGAATTAACTCCCATGTTAAGTGAGGGTGTCTTTTTTAAAGACGCCCTCACTTGCGCTTACAATTTCTGTCATTTTGTCACCAATGCTGCTTTGGCACTTAATTTGAATAAAAAAGTCGGATTTAATGAAGTATATAATCGAATTTATTTTATCCGAAATTTATTTAAACAACTAATAATCATATAACTAACAATGGCAAAAGGAAACATTGGGGTAACGAGTGATAATATATTCCCCGTTATAAAGAAATTTTTGTACAGCGATCACGAAATCTTTTTACGTGAATTAGTGTCGAATGCAGTTGATGCTACTCAAAAACTCAAAACGCTGGCATCAGTGGGTGAGTTCAAAGGCGAAGTAGGCGAACTGAAAGTGCGTGTGGCAATTGACAAAAAGAAGGGTACACTGACAATTTCGGATCGTGGTATTGGTATGACCGGCGAAGAAATCGAAAAGTATATTAATCAGATTGCTTTTTCGGGTGCTGAGGAGTTTCTAGAAAAATATAAAAATGATGCTCAGGCTATTATCGGTCATTTCGGATTGGGATTTTATTCCTCTTTCATGGTATCGAAAAAAGTAGAAATCTTTACACAATCGCACAAAGATGGTGCTGTAGCACAACATTGGTCGTGTAAAGGCGACCCTGAATACACGCTCGAAGACACCATTAAGTCGGATCGTGGAACGGACATCGTATTGCACATCGACGACGATAACAAAGATTTTCTTGAAGAAACTAAAATTCAAGATTTGCTGACAAAGTATTGCAAATTCCTACCTATCGAAATTGCTTTTGGCAAGAAAAAAGAATGGAAAGATGGCAAAAATGTAGAAACCGATGAGGATAATATTATAAATAATCCAAATCCGGCATGGACGCGTAAACCTGCCGATTTAACTGAAGCGGATTACACTGCTTTCTATCATGAGTTGCATCCAATGGGCGAAGATCCACTTTTCCATATACACCTCAATGTGGATTATCCATTTAATCTTACGGGTATTCTTTATTTCCCCAAAATAAAAAATAATATCGATATGCAACGCAACAAAATACAGTTGTATTGCAATCAGGTATTTGTAACCGACCATGTCGAAAACATTGTACCTGAATATCTTACATTGCTTCATGGTGTGATTGATTCGCCTGATATTCCGCTAAATGTGTCGCGTAGTTATTTACAGAGCGACTCGAATGTAAAGAAAATTTCGAGCCATATTACCAAAAAAGTGGCCGACCGCTTAGCTGAAATTTTTAAAGCCGACCGCGAAAACTTTGAAGCTAAATGGGATAATTTGAAAGTATTTATCCAATATGGAATGCTTAGCGATGAAAAATTCTACGAGCGTGCTGAGAAATTTGCCTTGTTAAAAAATGTGGATGGTAAATACTTTACTTTCGAAGAGTATAAAACGCTTGTTGGTGAAAACCAGAAAGATAAAAACGGCGATTTGATTTACTTGTATGCCAATAGTGCCGACGACCATTATAGCTATATTCAAGCTGCCCAAGATAAAGGTTATGATGTGCTCATTATGGACGGACAGCTCGATGTTCATGTTGTGAGTCAATTGGAGCAGAAGTTTGAGAAAACCCGTTTTGTGCGTGTAGATAGCGATGTGATTGACAAAATTATTCAGAAGGATGATGTTCAAAACATAGCGCTTACCGACGAACAACGCGATGCAATGGTGGCAGTTTTCGATTCGCAACTGCCAAAAGTGGAAAAGGCTAATTTTATTGTAACTTTTGAGCAACTTTCGGCAACTACAAATCCGGTTTTTGTAACGCAAAATGAATTTATGCGTCGCATGAAAGAAATGTCGGCGCTACAAGGTGGCATGATGAGTTTTTATGGTGAAATGCCCGATAGCTATAATTTGGTTGTGAACACAGCTCACCCAGTGGTTGAAAAGCTGCTTAAAGAGGAAGAAACTTCGTGCACCGCTGAAGTTGCACCTTTGGCTGCGGAGTTGTTGGATGTGAAAACTAAACACGATGCCCTAAAAGCAAGTCATAAAGACAAGAAAGAAGAAGAAATAGCAACTGCCGAAAAAGACGAATTAAGCGCTTTGGCAAAACAAATGGATGAACTTGGCGAAAAGAAAAAAGCGGTATACAGAGCTTTTGCTGCCGAAAACAAACAAGTTCGTCAGTTAATTGATTTAGCACTTTTGGCAAATAATATGCTGAAAGGCGAAGCATTGGCTAATTTTGTAAAACGTAGCGTAGAGTTGATGTAAACTTTTTGAGAATTTATATAATTAAAAAAGGCTGTCAAATATAAATTGACAGCCTTTTTTTTTAATAAATTGCCAGATTTGAAACAAAAGAAGTATATTTGCGAATAGAATTGTTATTTTTTTCAATTCATTCCTTATTTTACACTTTATTATTATGGACAGACGAAATTTTTTAAGAGCTTTGGCTTTGACTGGAGCTGTTTTTAGTGTTAAAGAAAGTGGTGCAATGTCGGTTTTTTCGCAAAGTGCAGCTAATACAGTTTCTGGTAAACCCTACGATTTGGTGGCTATTATGGGAGGCGAACCAGCTCAAATGTTCAACAAAGCAATAGCAGAATTGGGTGGTTTGGGTAAGTTTGTAAAAAAGGGGCAAATAGTAGTTGTAAAGCCAAATATCGGTTGGGATAAAGGTCCGGAAATGGCTGCAAACACCAATCCGCAGTTGGTTGCCGAAATTGTGAAACAATGTCTCAAAGTGGGTGCAAAAGAAGTAAAAGTGTTAGATCATACTTGTAACGAATGGCGCAATTGCTACACTAACAGTGGTATCGAAGACGCTGTTGAGAAGGCGGGTGGTAAAATGATTCCTGCAAACGAAGATTCGTATTATAAAGAGATAAATTTGCCAAATGGAATTAAACTAAAAAAAACAAAGGTGCACGAAGATATTCTCGACTGCGATGTTTGGATTAATGTGCCGGTTCTCAAAAATCATGGTGGTGCCAAAATGTCTATTGCTATGAAAAATCACATGGGCATAGTTTGGGATAGGCGATTTTTTCATGCCAATGACTTGCAACAGTGTATTGCCGATGTGTGTACACTCGAAAAAGCAGCTGTTCTACATGTGGTTGATGCTTACAGACTTATGAAAAATAATGGGCCGCAAGGAAAGTCAGAAGCTGATGCTGTATTATCAAAGGGTCTTTTTATTTCGCAAGATATTGTGGCTGTTGATACGGCTGCAACTACATTTTTCAATAATGTGAGAGCAATGCCGCTCGATTCGGTTGGGCATTTGGCAAAAGCAGAGGCGTTAAATTTAGGCACTATGAAAATTAGTGGGTTAAATGTAAAACGCATCAAATTATAAATTTCATTTGCAGAATAAAACTTACTTGTTACACAGTCTATATGTTAAGAAAAATTAGAATAGCAGTTTCAGTTTCCACAGCTATATTACTCACATTTTATATTATTGATTTTGCCGGAATAATGCCTATTTGGTTTGGTACAATAGCCAAAATTCAATTTCTACCGGCATTGTTGTCTCTAAATATTGTTGTGTTAATTTCTTTAATCATAGCAACGCTTTTTTTTGGGCGTATTTATTGCTCTTCTATTTGTCCTTTAGGGCTTTATCAAGATATTATAACGCATATTTCAAGGCTTGTAAACAAAAAAAAACGATTTCGATTTCGTAAAGCACTTACTATTATGCGATGGTCATTAGTGTTGAGTGCTCTTATTGCTTTTTTAAGTGGAATGACTGTTTTAGTTGGGCTATTAGATCCTTATAGCAGCTTTTCGCGATTTGCAGTTCATATTCTTAAGCCTGCTTATCAGGCAGGAAATAACCTTGCCGAGTTCATTTTTACGCAATTCGACAATCAAACATTTTACAAAGTAAGTATTTATTTAATAAGTGTTGTATCGCTCGCAACAACAATAGTAATATCTGCATTTGTAGGTTATTTAGCATGGGTAAACGGTCGAATTTATTGTAATAGTATTTGTCCGGTGGGTACTGTATTGGGTTTTATAAGTCGTGCTTCGATATTTAAAATCAGAATTAACGAAGACTCTTGTAATTCTTGTGGGGCTTGTGGGCGTACTTGTAAGGCGTCATGTATCGATACAAAGAATCATAAAATAGATTATAGTCGCTGTATTAATTGTTTCGACTGTATTGATGTCTGTTCTACTACTGCTATTAATTACAGTTACTCATTTCGTATTCCGATAAAAAACCGGAAGAAAGTAGTAAATGCTTCTCGTCGACGATTTATGATGGCTGTAGGTGTTACTAGTGTGGCTGCTACTTCTATTTTTGCCGAAAAAATACCCATTATTGGTAGTTTAAAATCATCTTTGCGAAAATCACCTATTACTCCTCCAGGCTCGCTTAGCGTCGAACATTTGATGCAAAATTGTACTTCGTGTCATCTTTGTGTTAGTAAATGTCCATCTAATATTATTAAGCCGGCATTTCTACAATATGGAGTGGGAGGGATGCTACAACCGTTGCTGAATTTTGAAAATGATTTCTGTAATTATGATTGTACTATTTGTTCAGATGTTTGCCCTACGGGTGCATTACTGCCTTTAACTAAAGAGGATAAACACACTAACCAAATGGGTCAAGTTCAGTTTGTTATGGACGATTGTATTGTTTTTACCGACGAAACAAGTTGTGGGGCTTGTTCCGAACATTGTCCTACGCAGGCAGTTCACATGGTCGATTATAAAAACGACCTAACTATTCCGGAAATAGACACTTCTATTTGCGTGGGATGTGGAGGATGCGAATTTATTTGTCCGGCTACGCCCCGTAAAGCTATTTTTGTGGAAGGAATTTCGAAACACAAAACAATTAAGTTGATAAAAGAAAAAGTGGAGGAAGTAAAAGTTGATGATTTTGGCTTTTAATGGTTTATTTTATAGCATAAAAAACGTCGCAAAATTATATTTTGCGACGTTTTTTTATTATCAATTGTCAACTGCAAATGGCTAATTTCGAAATCCCGTGCAGCAGGACAATAAAATTATTTATTCAATTCTTTTTCAATGGCATCAAATTCTTTGTCCATTTTCAAACGGTAATACAAAGTTTTCAAAGTTTTCTTGTATTCACGTTCTTCAGGATTTACTTCTGTAGCTTTGATAAAGTATGGAATTGATTCTTTAAATACATCGTCAGCTTTTTTGCGAGCAGCCATAGCCAATTTATTATCTCGAATATCATTCGCTTCGTCAGTCATTTTTACCGCTTTGTTGTAATATAAACGACCAAGCCCTGCATAAGCATCAGCCATTTTGGGGTCCAATTCAATCGCTTTTTGGAATGCAGCCAATGCATTGTCAAAATTTCCAAGAGATTCATCCAAGTTTCCTTTTACATATTGATATTGAGCAAGTTTTGGCTCTTTTTCAATAGCGTTATTCAGATAGGTTAATGCTTCTTTAGTTTGACCACTATAAATATAATAGTTAATTAAATTTTGTAAAAACCAAGGCTCTTGTGGAAATTTAGAAAAACCTTCTTTTAAAGTTTTTACAAAACTTACTGTATCTTTTTTCTTGCCATATTCCTCGTAAAGTAATTGATATACATTTAGTTCCTCGTATTTTTCATCTTTCAAATCTTCGTACAAAGCAATAGCTTTGTCGTTCATTTCGGCATTTGTAGCGGCGATGGCTGTGTAATACTTTATCATGCGATAGGTAGAATCTGGCGCCAATTCGTTGTTGATAAATGGAAGACCAGGAATTGCTAAATAGGTTTCGAAAACTTTTACAGCTTCCACATAATTCTTTTTTTCGAAAAGAGTGGCACCATAAGCAACCAAATTTGTTTGTACCTGGTAGTATTCTTTTACTTTTGCTTTAATGTCTTTAGTTACTTTTGGTTTCACTTTTCCTTTTGCATCAGGTAATTGATCCAACTCGTAAGCCTTCAAAAAATAGCTGTACGATTCCATAATTGCTTTACCTTTAGTCATTAAATCTATAGTTTGACCCAGCGCTTGTTTGGTGTACAGTGCTTCATTTTCTTTGTAGCCAATCATGCCAGCAACATGCCATGTAGATGCCAAATCTTTTGTTGTTGCCTCTTCTAATGCTGGTTTAATTGCTTCGCGTGCGCCTGCAAAATCAGGATTTTCCATCAAAGCCTTGTTCTTTGCTTTCGATACGTTGGCTTTTTGAGCATACGTAAATGTAAAACTCAATACCAAAACAATGGTTAAAAAAATTCTTTTCATACGATTTTTTTTGTTTTTAAAAGAACATGAATGCTTTTTTCTTTCACATTCATGTTCCGTTGGTTGATTATTTTTTAATGGAATATCGCTATTCCCGAAATTTATTATTCTTCTGTTGATTCTTCTGTAGCTTCCGTTGGATTTTCACCATCGTTCAGCTGAGTTTCAGTATCAATTACTTCGCTTATTACCATTTCATTATCAATCACTTCCACAACTTCTTCTTCTACTTCTGTGGGTACTTTACATACCGAAGCAATTTCGTCGTTGCGTTTTTCGAGGTTGATAAGTCGAACTCCCTGCGTGGCACGTCCCATAACGCGAGTTTCTGAGACTTTCAATCGAATGGTTATACCTGATTTATTGATAATCATCAAGTCATTATCGTTGTTTACACTTTCAATTGTTACCAATTTACCCGTTTTGTCGGTGATATTCATGGTTTTTACACCTTTACCACCACGGTTAGTAACGCGATAAACTGCTACTGGCTCGCCATTTTCTAAGACCACATTTCCATCTTCGTCGCGTTCGTCGAGTAAGGTGCGTTTACCATAACCTTGCTGCGAAACAACCATAATGGTATCGTTTTCGTCTTTATTGACACAAACCATGCCAACTACTTCATCCTGTCCATCGTCGTCTAAGGTCATGCCTCTTACTCCTGTCGCAGTACGTCCCATTTCGCGAACTTTCGATTCATTGAAACGAATTGCACGTCCGTTACGATTTGCTAACAACACTTCAGCGTTGCCATTGGTTAATAGAACTTGTATTACTTTGTCGTCTTCGCGAATAGTGATTGCATTCACACCATTTTGTCGTGGACGTGAATATGCTTCGAGCGATGTTTTCTTGATTACACCGTTTTTTGTACAGAAAATAAGAAAATGTGAGTTGATATATTCGCTGTCGGTCAATCCTTTTACGCGGATAAATGCATTCACTTTATCATCGGAATCGATGTTCAGCATATTCTGAATTGCACGACCTTTCGATGTTTTCGAACCTTCCGGAATTTCGTATACTTTCAGCCAAAAGCACTTACCTTTTTGGGTAAAAAACATCATGGTGTTGTGCATCGAAGCTGTGTAAATGTATTCAATAAAATCTTCATCACGGGAGTTGCCCCCTTTCGAACCTACACCACCTCTATTCTGAGAGCGGAATTCGGAAAGTGCAGTACGTTTTATATAACCCAAATGCGAAATAGTAATAATCATTTCATCATCCGAATAGAAATCTTCGGGGTTGAAATCTTCCGAAGCATATACAATTTGCGTGCGACGAACATCGCCGTATTTTGCTTTTACTTCGGCAAGCTCATCTTTAATTATTTGCATGCGAAGTTCTACATTGCCAAGTATCTCTTTTAAGCGGGCAATCAATTCCATTACTTCTTGGTATTCCGCACGAAGTTTATCCTGCTCCATGCCAGTAAGTTGACGTAAACGCAACTCAACAATTGCACGAGCCTGGATTTCGGAAAGTCCAAAGCGCTCCATTAAACTATTACGAGCTTCTTCTGGCGTTTTCGAATTACGGATAATCTGTATGGCTTCGTCAAGATTGTCAAGGATAATCATAAAGCCTTCCAATAAATGGGCGCGTTTTTCTGCTTCAGCTAACTCAAATTGTGTACGACGAGTTACAACTTCGTGGCGATGCTCTACAAAATAATGAATCAAATCTTTCAGATTCAACATGCGAGGTCGACCTTTTACCAAAGCAATATTATTTACACTAAACGACGATTGTAAAGCCGTCATTTTGTATAATTTATTCAATACAACATTCGAATTAGCATCGCGTTTAATGTCGATAACAATTCGCATACCTTCGCGGTCCGATTCGTCGTTGATATGAGCAATTCCTTCAATTCGTTTTTCTTCTACAAGGGCAACAACAGCTTTAATAAGCTCTACTTTGTTTACCATATAAGGAATTTCGTTTACAATAATTTTTTCGCGTCCTTGAGCATCTGTTTCAATTTCTACCTTAGAGCGAACTACCACACGACCACGACCGGTTTCGAATGCTTCTTTTACGCCAGCATAGCCATAAATAATGCCACCGGTTGGAAAATCAGGTGCTTTGATATATTTTATTAATTCCGAAATTTCAATATCGTTATTTTCAATGTAGGCAATGGTCGCATCTACCACTTCGGTAAGATTGTGCGGTGCCATGTTGGTAGCCATACCTACGGCAATGCCCGAGGAACCATTTACTAATAGGTTTGGAATACGTGTGGGTAAAACAACTGGCTCTTTAAGCGTATCATCGAAGTTCAATTGAAAATCAACGGTATCTTTATTGATATCAATGAGCATGTCTTCCGCAATTTTCCGCAATCGGGCTTCGGTGTAACGCATAGCAGCCGGGCTGTCGCCATCTACCGATCCAAAGTTACCTTGTCCATCAACCAACGGATAACGCATCGACCAATGTTGTGCCATACGCACCAATGTTCCATAAATTGAGGAATCGCCATGTGGGTGATATTTACCCATAACTTCCCCAATAATTCTGGCCGACTTTTTATAGGGCTTGTCGGAATTATTGCCTAATTCGTTCATTCCAAAAAGTACACGGCGGTGTACTGGTTTGAAACCGTCACGTACATCGGGCAATGCACGCGAAACAATCACCGACATGGAGTAATCGATGTACGAAGATTTCATTTCTTCGTCGATATTTACCTGAATAATTCTGTCTTGTTCAATCATCTAACTTAAATTTATTACTTTCCGAAAAATCGCACTAAATTA
>CAMDNO010000078.1 GCA_945902955.1 Porphyromonas cangingivalis | reverse complement strand
TTTTCACTTAAATTACTTGTTAATTCTGAAAGGATACCCCTTTCTATATATCACTTTTTTTATCACAACACCCAAATCCCATAACAACCTATTATATAGATGCTTAGGCTATTAGCTTGACGGCTATGCTCCTTTGGAGGGGTTAGGGGCGGTCATATTGATGACTCTTCGGTCTTATCCCCCTCCTTTGGAGGGGTTAGGGGAGGTCATATATTTTTTCGCAACTCATTTCACCCTAATTTTAAAACTCTCACTCCCGTTTTTAGAATTCAACCGACTAATATAAACTCCTGATTGTATATCGTTTAAATCAATTTCAAGCATGTTAATTCCTGCTGAATACGCTGTTTTCGAAGTGGTTTTTAGTAGTTGACCTTGCGTGTTGAAAATTTGTAAGCATATATCTATATTTTCGTCCGAAATCCAATTACAACTTAAATTTTTGGTTTTATCGTTGTAAAAGTAAGTTATATTGCTTGAGTTGTCGATAACATTGTCGGTAGTGGTTGAAAGGCCGGCAAGAGTCATTTCGGGTGGGTTTGCAGTGGCTTCGCGACTATTGAACTTTACCGTAGTGTTTGCCAACGCATTGTCGAACACCACAAACGAAGCGGTTGTAATTCCATTGGCCAAGCAAGATTGTATGTAGCTGGTAACATCGAATGTGTATGTGTTTAAGGAAGATACAGTTACAGTCGAAAGATTTGTGAGGGCTGGTGGGGCGTTGTTGTAGTTAATTCCGTTTTCGGTCCAGCTTGCAGCACACGAAGCTAAGGTAATATTGGTGGTTGCCGTAAACGAATTGCAGTAAAGTCGGACTTTGGCTATGCCTAAATTTGCAAATGCCAAACCACTTAAATCAAACTTCAGATAGCCTTTTCGGGCATAAATTACATTTCCATTTTCTTTGATTTGAAGGCTAGTTGATGTGCCATAATTCGTTGTGGGTGCGTTGCCATAAATATAGGAATCTTCGGTCGTATAAATGCTGTAATTCAAATTGGGAACAACCAACGTTTGCTGTACGGGCGACGCTTCGGAGTAAACAGCATTACCAGCTTGTGTAGCCGTAATAACTGTAGAACCCAAACCCACAATGTGAATTTGATTGTTCACAATGGTTGCTACATTGCTGTTGGAACTAGTGTAACTTACCGGCAAACCCGAACTGGCAACCGCTCCGGGCGAAAAATCGGCATCGTCGATGGCTTTTATGGGTAGCGGGTCAAACGAAATGGTTTGTTTTGTGTATTCGAAAATGGAAAAGTTATTGAAACGCAGGGTCTCGTCGCGCAGATAGCTGGTTTCCAGTAGGCTGCGGTAAATACCCCACTTGGGACGGATAAAAGTATTGGTCGAACGAATAGTCATTAAATCGTTGTTCGAATAATTTAAAATGACATTTCCGGTACTCACATTTTTTATTTGCATGGAATAGGTGCCATGTAAACTGTCAATTTTTATCGTTTCGGTGGCTTCCACCCAGTTTCCTTCGAACAGCGACATGTTTAAAGTAGCTACACGGTTGGTATTGTTGTGAATCAATTCCATCTGATTACCAGCCGATTTGTATCGGGGCGTAAGCGTGAAAATCGGGTCGCCATCGTCGCCACCAACGCCTTTTATTTGATGAATGTGTGTAAAATTCGGCGAAGGCTGAAACCCAACCGGCACTTTAAATCGCCATTTGTAAACTACCTTATCGCCGTAATTTCCCAATAATTCGGGCGGTGAAGCATCGTAGGTTTTAATTTCAACGCGCTGCCGGTCGAAGTTAATGCAGCGGTCGTTATCAATAGCTGTATGGATATAAAATTCGAACACATACTGACCCAAATCGGCATCCCACACTTCGGCAATATGCCGCCCAAATTCGGGATGCACGCAGTCTGGAGTTTCCACCACATCGCCACCTGTTGGTGCCAAAATGCTGTTTATCAATTCGTAGGTATTGCCAGGTTCGTCGGCTGCAAGTACAGCTTGGGCAGCTATTTTAGTTGTATACGCAATTAATACGATAAAAAGCAAAATTATAGCATTTGATTTTTTCATTTCAATTCGTAATTCAAAATTCATAATTCTTCATTCTCAATAGCGCTTCCAAATAATAATAGTCAGCATAACTAATTGGTGCATCAATTTCGTCTTTTGCAGGCCAGTTTCCGGTGGAATGTTTTAGTATAAACAATCCGTTTTCGCCAATTTTTGCTATATAATTATCTGAAGATAAGTTTTTTAAAATAATTTCGGCTGATGTTAGGTAATTATTTTTTTCCTTTGTAAAAGTACTTAATTCAATTAGCGCAGAAGCAATAATTGCGGCAGCCGAAGCATCGCGCGGTTCGTTCGGAATGCCAGGAGCATCAAAATCCCAATATGGAATTAGATCTTTTGGCAAACGCGGATGATTGAGTATAAAAGCAGCCACTTTTTGAGCTTGTTCCAAATAAATATGTTTTCCTGTTTCGCGATACATCATGGTGTAGCCATACAGTGCCCATGCTTGTCCGCGCGCCCACGACGAATTATCGCTAAAACCCTGATGCGTAACTTTCTCCACAATTTTGCCCGTAATGCTGTCGTAATTGACTACATGCACGCAACTGTTATCGGCACGAAAATGGTTTTTGAGCGTTAAATCGGCATGCGAAATACAGGCATTTTTCATGTTTTGGTTGTTTGTAAGTTTTCCCATTTCATACAAAAATTCCAAATTCATCATGTTGTCGATAATAACCGGATAATTCCAACGATTCCGTTTATCCCACGATTTCATTAAACCGATATTTGGATAATATCTTGTCATTAAAGAATTTGCACCTTCAACCAACACTTTTTTATAAGTCTCATATCCCATTATCCGATAGCCATTTCCGTAACTGCAATGGAGAATAAAACCCAAATCGTGGGTGTTTTTTCTATTTTTTGCTTCTTCCAATAATTCAGTATAGCGTTGTGCTTCCGTTTTTAGCTTTGGGTTTCCAGTAAGTTCGTACATATACCAAAGCGAGCCCGGGAAAAATCCACTACACCAATCTTTTATCCCAACAAATCGTACTTCACCATCTTGAAAAGTTCGTGGCGACAGTTTTTTATATTTGTAGGTTTCAGCTGCCAATAGCATTTGTGCTTCGGAGCGGTTAATGGCATTTTGCAGCCATTTTTCAGTTATGGGTTTGTCAGCTTTAGTTTTTTCCGTTTTTAGTTTCATTGGACTTTGCATTCCTATCCAAAGCATAGCATTTTTCAGTGGCATATTTCGTTTACTTTCTTCACTCGGGAACTCGGCTGAGGATTTTCCCCAAATTTCTAACCATTCAAAACTGTTTTTGTGTATGGCTGTGAAAAACATAAATGGCCTCCTGCCCAGCTGCTCATCCCAATACAACACATCTTTTGCATAAGGCCAACTGCTTTTGTCCAAAACGAATGGTTTTATAAAATCCACTGCTTTTGTCATTCCACGTTCATCAGTCAATCCAAAATCCCAACTATTTACAATCCAAGCCAACGTAGCAGCCCCATCCAAATTGAAAAGCGAATAAGCGTAAGGTTTGGTGCGCGCTGTTTCCAACGGGAAACTTCCATCAATCGCCATTTGATTGGTTAGCAACTCTTTGACATAAAATTGACGACATTTTTCCAAACTTTTTCTATCGCCTGTAAAACTTGCGTACGCAGCCACTTGAGTATGCCACCATGTTCCATGATTGTTTTTGGCGTTCATTTCGTCGATGCCGTAGGGATGGGTATTTAGCCAGTTTAAAAATGTGGCGAACCATTGTTTAATTGTAGCTGCATCCGATGCAGTTAAATAGGGCGATTGCTGCAAAATCTCGACCGATTTTACCACTTCAATGAGCGGAATGGCATCGATTATACCAATGCCCCGACCAGTATTTACGCCTTTAATTGCCTGTGCGTAAAGTAAATGAGGATTCATAAGTGTTGCAGAGTCTACAAACCAAGCTTTTAGGTGCGTCACGGCATGTTGGGCGTATTGCTTTTTGCCAGTGAGCAAATATGCCGAAGTTTCAGTTCCAACAATCCACGAAAACTGACCAATGGCTTTGAGATGATGGTCGAAATTTTCGGGATTATTCAGTCCATCTTTTCGGATATAAGGTCCGGCAGGATTTTCGGGATTGGGCCACCAATACGTTCCTTCGGAATAATAATCGTGTTTGCCGCCGGCACTGCGTAGGCATTGCGATGCTGTAACTGTAATTGGTTTTTCGTTCAAAAACTGATTGGCAAGTGGTATTATACGATTTTTCTCAGCTTGTATAAGTGCTGGGTAAATACCAGATGTAAATTTACTTTTGATTGTAATTTGCGTAGCTGAAAGTGTATGAGATTGAAGATTTAACAGTGTTAGCAGCAGTAAAATCGGATATTTTCGGTACATGAATGTGATTTTAAATTGTTAGCTATTTTACAATTGCACCTTTAAAAACCTTTTCTGCATCTTCCAATTTTACTATGGCTTCAAGCACTTGTCGGTCGATAGCTGCGGAGGCTCCTCTGGTTGCTTTGGCGGCTGTTATGGCTGCTGTAAATTCTGTTTTTGATGTTTCGGCAACTTGCCCAACCGCAGTACCAACAATAATTGTTGCTGCAAAAGTTTCAGCCGATACAATGGAGTCATTCAGCGCCCTACGGTCCGAAATCCAAAGACTACCCGTAAAGTTTTTACCGGGCGTACCCAGGGTTTTGTTGGCAGCTACAATTTCCGGGATTGTCAAATCTGTTTTTTTCAATACCGTTTGAGCGGCAGTTAAAGCTGTCAGATAAGCTGTTTTATACGAAGTATAATTGGTCGTTGTTTTAAAATCATTTTTGTTATAGCCAACAACGCAATTATTTACAAAAATTAGTTGCGAATCAACAAATTGCTGCATTTGCAACTGATAAGTAGCTACATCTTTGGGTACAATTACGGTTTCTTCGTCGATAGCGCAGCTTGAAAATCCGATTAAAACTACAATTAATAATGTCTGAATTTTATATTTTAATGTTTTCATGATATTTATTATTTTTAATCTGCCCCTAACCCCTCCCGCAAATAGCGGGATAAATTGCAGGGAACAGAAATTACTTCTGTCTCTGAAACTGTCTCTGAAATTTCTAATTTGTAAATTCATATTATTGTATTTTTACATCAAATTAAATAGACGATACTAACCTTACATCCCCTTTAGGGGCTTGGGGCAGGAATATTAAAAATTAGCTTGACGGCTATGCCCCTTTAGGGGATTAAGGGGTTTAATACCCACTATTTTGTTTTATCTCAATTTCGTTATTTGTATCAATTTCGGTTTGCGGAATTGGCAACAACAAGCGTTCGGTTGTAAAGAATCGCTCTTCGGGCAATGGGATTGGATTGAACTTGGAATAGGCTCTTAACCAGTCGGTTACAAATACATGTTGCTTCATTACCTCAATCGGTTTTTCGGGATTATTGTACGATTTTGCCATACGCAATAGGTCGAACCAACGCTGATTTTCGAATGCCAATTCCAATCGACGTTCGGCATACACCGAGTCGAGGGCTTCTTCTTTGCTTGCAAAATTAAGATAGGAACTTACACCCGCTCTGACTCTGATTTTATTTACCTCCGCACGTGCATTATCTGGATTGGCGCCCTGTGCTAATACTTCGGCGTACAACAATTGCACGTCGGCATATCGGAGTATAATCCAGTCATTTTCAGCTTGTAATGCCTGCGTCATAGTGGCGTCAGTAAATTTGCTAATGTATGGAATGGTATCCGTGCTGCCAGGTTTTATCCATGTTCTGAAACTCGCATCTTTTCGTGTATCGTTAGCTTCGGCAGTGAATTTTGCTCTCATTTCGTAGGTTGGCGAGTTAAAGCCCAACGGCGTACCAATTTTCAGAAACAAATTAGCTGAGCCACTTGGTGCAAACGAACCCCAAAACGATGAACCTATTCCCGAACTTCCACCCAAGTAGCGAACGGCAAAAATAATTTCTTTATTCATTTCGTTTGCCACATCAAAAATTGCCGAATAAGCACTTGCAAAAGTTCCTTTTGAAGTTATTAATCCACTGCCCGAGTTAGCTAACACATCTTCGAGTAATGGTTTTGCTAACGCAATATTTTCAGCGCCACCCAAAGTCATGTATACTTTTGCCAACAAACTTTTGGCAGCCCATTTAGTAACACGACCCGCATCACCGCTCGCATAGCTTGTCGGAGCACCTGCTGAAGCTTTTATCAAATCGGGTATAATAATTTCGGCATAAATTTCGGAAACCGGGCGACGAGTTAATTTTTTAGCATCGTTAGGGCCTATAACCGTTGTTATTTTAAACATATCGCCAAATAAATTCACCAAATTGTAGTAATGCAATGCTCTGATAAACAACAATTCAGCTTCGTATTGAGCGCGTTGACTTTCGATGGTTACAAAACTGTTATCAGCCACCGAAGGCAAAACAGCATTTACATTCGAAATATTCTGAAATGTATTGTACCAATATTTTTGTATTAAAGGCAAACTAGGCGAAGGTCTGAAAAATGCCAAATCGGTTTGATCTACACTGCTTCCTGAGCTTGATGCAACTGCGTACAAGCAGGCATTATCGCTTCGTAGTTCGGTGAACATCCACTCGTCTTTTACAATAGTTGCCAAGCCGGCATAACAGCCTATTACTCCTTGATTGATACGGGTTGGTGTGGTATAAAAATCGACCTGCGTTAAAACTGATTCGGGCTGATCTGTTAAAAAATCGGTACAACCCGAGAGTATTGCCAACGAAAATACAAGTATGATTGTATTAATTTTAGTATATAATGTTCGTTTCATTGTATTTAATTTTTTAGAATGTAAGATCTATGCCTATGGTAAATGTTTTGTTTAATGGAAAAGCGCCACGCTGGTAGCCGTCTAATAACGGACTGGTGTAATTACCACTTGTTTTACGGGCTTCGGGGTTAATGCCTCTGTAGTTTGAAGCCATAAAATACAATAGGTTTTGTCCTGAAAAATACGCTCTTACATCCGAAATTCCGAGTTTTTTTACAAAGCGCGAAGGCACAGCATAACCCAACGACACATCGCGCAATGCCACGTACGAACCATCTTCGATACTGTAATCGGTCAACATAATATCGGTGCCAGCGGTGGTAGTTGAATATACCGTTTTGCTATCGCCGGGAAACATAGGGCTCACATACCGATTGTTGAGGTAGGCATAATTCGAGCGCAACTGCTCGTTATAAGTGATGTTGCCATTAATAATTTCCAAACCCTGAACGCCTTGAAACATAAAACTCAAATCGAAACTTTTGTAGGTAAAATTATTCGAAATTCCCCACGTAAAATCAGGAAAGGGACTTCCTAAAACCACACGATCGTCGGCATCTAATTTATTATCGCCATTGGTATTTTGCACTTTCAAAGCCCCTAAAATAGGAGAATATTTGGTGTAAGTAAAAAGTACGCCATCTCCGTCGGTCAATGCTTTTGCAGCAGCCACTTCTTCGAAAGTAGTATAAACGCCATCGGTTTTGTAACCAAAAAATTGGATGGAAGGCTGTCCTATTTGTGCACGATATACTTCATTTCGTTCTCCAAAATTGTCTTCCTTTTCTTTGTCGCCGTAGTTTATCAGTTTGTTTTTGTTGGTCGAAAAGTTGGCTGTTGTTTTCCAAGTGAAATTCTTTTTATCTATGTTGGTGGTAGTAAGCTCTATCTCAAGTCCTTGATTATTTACTTTGCCAATATTATTCCAAAACGATTGATGCCCGGTAATGTACATTGCGGGTTGCTGCAATAGCAATTGTATGGTGTTGGAATTGTAATATTCCACCGAAAGATTGAGTTTGCTATTTAAAAATCCCAAATCGAGTCCGTAATTGGCTTCGCCTAATTGTTCCCAGGTTATATCGTTGTTTCCCAATGCAATACTATTCGACGACATGCCCGAAACCAAAGTTCCTGTGCTTGCTCCTAAATTATAATTGCTGGTATTCACCGAATTCATATACGAATACTGAGGTATGTCGTTGTTGCCTGTCAATCCGTAACTTGCACGAATTTTTAGGTTCGACAACCAATCATTTCCTTTCAAAAAACCTTCCTCCGAGGCTCTCCAGCCAACCGAAGCCGAAGGGAAAGTGCCCCATTTATGTCCTTGCGCAAATTTCGAACTACCATCCGAACGCAAACTGGCCGAAGCCATGTATTTGCCTTTGTAAGCGTAATTAATACGTCCCAAAACCGACATTAACGATTCGGAATAATAAAACGAAGTAGTACCATCGATGGCAGGACTATCCATAATTAATGCCGAGGCAAGGTTGAACGACAACATTTCTTCATCGGGGAAATTGGTTGCAACCATCTGATTGTATTTATTTGCCGATTTTTGCACCGTAAATCCGCCCAAAGCACCAATTTCGTGATTACCATAAGTGCGGTTGAAATTTAAGGTGTTTTCCGATAAAAGCTCTGTTCGTAAAGTCATTTGGCGCGTCAACGAATTGGGAACACCTGCTTTAATCGCCGAAGTTTGTTCTTTTTTGTTGTACTCGCGATACGAGGCATACATCCCATTTGATGTTTTAAATTGTAGTCCGGGCAAAATGTCTATGGCTAAAAATACATTTCCCTGCAATTTATAATCGTCGGTAAAAATGCTCGTTCGCTCGCGTATCGAAACCGGATTTTGATTGCTCGATGGGAAAGGCGAAGTGCCTGTAAGATGCCATATTTCGCCACCATAACCAACGCCACTAAGTGTAGTGCCATTAAAATCACTGGGTTGCGCATAGTCGCCGGCAATTTTTCCGGTTAGTGCTGCTGTGGCTGCATTGTGGCGAATGGGCATCCACGATGGGAAGCGCATGTAATCGGTCAAATCAACTGCTGGTGTTTCTTTACGACTAAAAGTTGGGGTTAAATTAATTCCTAAAGTTACGGCTTTCGATAATTTTATATCCATTTTGGCTCTGAAACTATACTTGTCGTAGTCGCTGTTTTTCATAATGCCGGCTTCGCTGTTGTAATTGCCCGAAATGAAATATTTTAGATTTTTATCGCCGCCCGAAGCACTTAATTGATAGCTTTGCATCAATCCATAGTTACGTAACCCTTCCTGTAGCCAATCCGTAGGCTGATCTACATAATTGTGTAGAATTAAATAGGTTGCACGTTCGTTGTTTGTCAATTTATTAAAAAGCATGGTCGAAGCTGTTCCATCCACCGACGGGTCTAATTCGCGTTGGGCAGCTTCTTTGTAAAAAAGTTCGATATATTCGTCGGTAGTGGCAATGTCGGGCAATTTTAAAGCCGTGCGCACGCCCGAATACATTTTAAAGTTGTATTTAGGTTTTTTTACGTTACCACTTTTGGTAGTTATCATAATTACGCCACCCGCAGCACGCGAGCCGTACAAAGCCGCCGAAGCTGCATCCTTCAGTACCTCAATAGATTGCACATCGCCCATGCTCACCATCGACAAACCATCAGGCGTCGGGAAACCGTCTATCACCACCAATGGGTCGCTATTGGCACTGATAGAACCCATGCCACGAACACGAATAATGGGAGCAGCTCCCGCTTCGGGGTTTACATTCAGAATTTGTACGCCGGCCATTTTTCCTTGCAGCGCTTGGTCTAAACGCGATACCGGAATCTCGTCTAATTTCTCGCCTTTCAGCGAAGCCACCGAGCCAGTTAAATGCGATTTTTTTTGCGTGCCATAAGCCACCACAACCACCTCATCCATCACTTGCGTATCTTCATCCAAACTTACATTTATGGTAGTTGAATTGCCCACTTCGCGAATAATAGTTTTGTAGCCAATGTACGAAAATATCAAAGTGGCTTTGTTCGAAGGCACTTGAATGCTGTATTTCCCATTAAAATCAGAAATAGTTCCTGTTTTGCTGCCACTAACCATAATATTCACCCCAATTAACGGGTCTTTGTTGCTGTCGGTAATAGTTCCCGAAATTTTGATTTGCGAAAATGCAGTTGCCGTGCTAGCAATAATTATTACAAAACCAAGCATTGCCTTTCGGACAAATTCATTTGCTGTTGATTTTTTCATGTATTTTGAAATGATTTAAAGTTTTATTAATTCCGTTTTCAAATTTGCCGATTTTACTGACACCACACTGTTTCGACCTTTCAACAGCACTTTTACCCGCGCTCTGCCATTTTGTGCCTGCACTTTCGACGAGCCGCTCGCTGTTCCTTGGTTTATTAAAAGCGTATCATCGCCCGTAATTTCAAATTCTATATAATCACGCGCATCAAGGCATGGTATACCTTTGCTATCAACCAATTGTGCTTCCACCCACATTTCTTTTTCCGAAACGGGGATGGTTTTAAAACTAATTTGAGCCACTTTTCCCCATTTTTCCGTTTGGTACTCAAAACTGATTTCGTCAACCAAAACACTGTCTTTTTTGGCTTTTGTTTTTACGGTCGAAATGGCTTTTAGCGTATTTTTACCTGCTTGAGGTATTGCATCCCAGCGCAAACCAGCAGCCGGAAAATCGTCGCTTATTCGTTGCTTAACACCTAAACTTTTGCCATTTAAAAACAACTCTACTTTCTGACAATTCGAAAACACTTTAAATGTTTTTGTTTCGTTCTCGGCTCCCCAACGCACGGGCCACGAATGACCGTAAATGTGAATCATGGGTTTTGTTGTCCAATAGGATTGAAAAACATAATAACTTTCCTTTGGCGTTAAATCACGTTCTACAACGCCTTTTTGGTTCATAAAAGGAACCGGATTTTCAGGGCGCAGCGGTGTTGAGAAATCTTTGAAAACCCACGCAGCTGTACCTGTCAACCAAGGCATTTTTTCTTGTTCTTTCAAGTGCCAGTCGAATAATTCCACCATATACGATTCGCTCCAGTCGCCATCTCTCGATACACGCGGCGTTCCACCTTTCAAGGTAGCATCGCCAGCCCGTTCGTCGGCGCTCTGGCTCGGATTTACTTTGTCGAGCCCATAAGTGGGTTGTTCCGAATGTCTTCCGGCATGACTATCGCCGCCCCATTCCACATGCAAAAAGCGCTTTACTTTGTTCTTTTCTGTTTCCGAAACTTTTAAATAATCGGTATAAACTCCTCTGTACCAACCCGCCCAAATAGATGGCGAATATACATCAATTATATCGTTGCAAAAATCGCAACGGCGAATAGAAGTAACGCGAGTAGAATCTAATGAATGCGATAAATCGTGCAATTCCTTCATAAATGTTCTGATTTTCTGCTTGTCGAATTCAGCAAAATCGCCCGGCCAGTCATTTTCATTTCCCATGCCCCACAATACGATGGAAGGATGATTCCGATGTTGTGCAATCATATTTTCGAGCATTCGTTTTGCTTGTTTTTGATAGCTTTCGCCACCCAAGCCACCACGACACCAAGGTATTTCTTCCCACACAATAATTCCTAATTCGTCGCATAAGTCGAGCACCAATTCCGATTGCTGGTAATGCCCCAATCGGATAAAATTGACTCCCATATCTTTTATCAGCTTCATTTCCTGAACGATTTGCGCATCCGTCATGGCAGCACCAACTCCGGCATGGTCTTCGTGGCGATGTGTGCCACGTAACAACAATCGTTTTCCATTCAATAAAAAAGGTCCTTTTTCCTGAAATTCGAAATAACGAAAACCGACTTTTTCTGTAAAACTTTGCTCTCCGGCTTTACTCGTTAAAGTAACCACACAAGAATATAATGTGGGCGATTCGGGCGACCAAAGTAAAGGTTTTTTTAGTTCTAAAACAAGTTTTGAAAGATTACTGGATTTTAAATTTACATTTTCCGCTGTTTCGGTAACAATTTTACCTGCGGGCGAAAGTAATTTAACTGAAACAGAAGCATTTTCAGCCTCCGAAAAATTTAAAATTGATGTGGAGATAGAAATGGTAGCATTTTGCGATTTGGGATTCACAATGGTTTCAATGGCTGGCTTTCTGAATGTTACCGAAGGGGCGTAAACTAAATTTACATGTCGGTAAATGCCACCATACACATTAAAATCGGACATGGAGGAAGGAATGCGTTCCAAATTGCGGGAATTATCAACCCGAATGGATAAAGGGATTTTTGAGAAAAATTGCTTTTTGAATACTGCGGTTTTTTTGAATTCTGCCACTGCATCAGTAATGTCAACGCTCCACTCGTCGTAACCACCCACATGACTTCCCACTTTGGTGGTATAAATATAAACGTCAGTTTCCTGTCCAACTCCCTCGAAGTGTAAAAAAATTCTGCCTTGTGGATTTTCGGGCGAAATAAGCGTTTTGTACCAAGCCGGGCCCTGATAATAATTCCCGCGTGGGTCTACCGCATCAGTGGCATTGTAGCAATGCGGAAGGCTTACTTCAGTCCAAATTTGAACACTTTCGGGCGATTCAGGCGCTACAGGACGAACTGCCTCCCAAATTCCACCTAAATCGCTTCGGATAAATAACCAGTTATCAATTAGAGGTTTACTCTGTCCAATGGGTATGTTAGCCTGACTTTCATTACAGAAAAATAGCATTGCAATGGCAATCAGCAAAAGCTGAAAAGGTGATTTTAGCATAATTTCGTAAATTACTTTATTACTTTTTGGCAAAAGTAACGCTAAATACGAATCACAAATTTCAACAATCAACCAAAAACTTTCAATTTTGATACATAAGGCATTTATAAGGGTCGAATACAGGCTTTTATTTGCGTTTAAAAGGATTTTCAATACAAATTCTACTTTTCGATTTTCAACATTTTATGCCTTTCGCTTGTTTCTTTATTAGTTTGCTAAAAATCTTGGCAAAATGAAAATCCCTTGTCAAAAATTAAAAATTTTAGAGACAGAATTAGTTGAAATTTGTATTGATCGACTGCCCCTAACCCCTCCCCATGAAACGGGGATAAATTACGGGGAACAGAAATTAGTATCGATAATACTGCCCCTAACCCCTAAAGGGGAACAGAAATTAGTATTGATTATTATAATTTATAGTTGTATTTATTAAGAGACGAAACTAACTCACACCCCTTTAGGGGCTTGGGGCGGAAAGATGCATAATTAGCTTGACGGCTATCCTTTAGGGGCAGATTAAAAAAAACACATCAAAATGAAAAAAATACACTTTAGCAACGGCGATTTATTTCCCGAAATTGGTTTGGGAACATGGCTTTCCAAATCAGGCGAAGTAGGCGCGGCAGTAATTCACGCTCTTAAAGCAGGTTACAGACACATAGATTGTGCGTATATTTATGGCAACGAAAAAGAAATTGGCGAGGCGTTTGCTTATGCTTTCGAAAATGGCATTGTAAAGCGCGAAGAGCTTTTTGTAACGTCCAAATTGTGGAATAGCTACCATCATCCCGAGTCGGTTGAGCCTGCTATTCGTAAAACACTCACTGCGCTACAACTCGATTATCTTGATTTGTACCTTATTCATTGGCCATTGGTTTTTGCCAAAGGACACAACCAAGCGCGCAGTGCCGAAGATTTACTTTCGACCAACGAAGTGCCACTTGCCGATACGTGGAAAGCGATGGAAGAATTGAAAGCCAATGGATTAACAAGGCATATAGGTGTTTCCAATTTCAGTATCCCCAAGTTGGAACAGCTAATTTCACAATCGCAAACCATACCCGAAGTAAATCAGATTGAAATTCATCCCTATTTTTCGCAAGAAAAAATGATTGAATTTTGCCATAAAAATAATATTATAGTTACCGCCTATTCGCCATTGGGAAGTAGGCATCTTATAAATACAGTCGATAGCATTACCAACGAGCTATTAATCAATGAGTTAGCCGAAAAATACAGTGCCACTACCGCACAAATTGTATTGGCTTGGGGCATGGCGCGCGGATATGCGGTGATACCCAAATCGGTCAACCCGAGCCGAATAACTGAAAACTTTGGCGCTTCGCAAATTCAACTTTCTGAATCTGATATTCAAGGCATTAGCAACCTTAACCGCAACCAGCGAATAGCAAAAGGACTGTATGCTGTACTGCCAGGCGGCTGCTATACTTATGAAAACATTTGGGACGAAAAGGAATAATTTGAAAATTCTATTCAGTAATAGTTCAAATTTTAAGAAAAAGCACATTCGCCATTACATCAAAAGCGAAACTTCGATAGTGAGGTTTCGCTTTTTCGTGTTTCAAAAATACGTTATTTTTCGTATTGTACTGAGCGTTACAATGCACTTACTTTGCATCGTAAAATTTTCAATTTGAATCGCATGAAACGAACATGACAAAATTTAATCTATTTTGACCCACAGGGTACTGATTAAATTTTGTTTTGTGAGTTACATCTGACAGACAAAAATCAATTATAAACAGATGAAAGAACTTGTCCTTTTCTTAATCTTCTTTTTTATTACGCTTTCAGCTTTAAAATTGATAGAATACTTCCGCTATATTAAACTCCACAACGAACAAGTGAATCAAATGGAATTTTTAATTGGAGAGCTTAAAGCAAAGCAAAAAGTGTTAAATCAACGAGTGAATATACTGCGTCACTCGGAAGAATTTCAAAAAAGCAGCTTCCATACTATTTCAAATAATATAATAAGAACAATTGATATGCTTTTAAAATCGAAGGAATTAAATCAGTAATTGATTAGTTTTTAACCAAATGAACATTTATTTTATTATTTCTGTTTAATCAAAAAAAATAGTTTTCATCTAATTCGCTGATTTTGTTCTATATGTATAGATTTTACAAAATAATACTACTCCTATTTATTCCATTTTTTGTGCAGGCTCAAAATGCAACAGCCATTATTGATAAACTGAAAGCGGAATTACAAACCAATCCCGACCAAAAGCGAACAGCGGTTATTTATTCCGATTTAACATGGTATTACTCCAATGTTTCTATCGATTCGGCGCTGGTAAATGGTGCAAAGGCAATTCAGGCATCGCAAGCTTTGGGCGACTCCACACTTATAGCACAGGTGTTTAGCGATGTGGGCGCAGTGTATTTTCGCAAAGGCGATTTCGAAAATTCGAAGCTCAACTACCTGAAAGCCTACAACATACGCAAAGCCCGAAACGACTTCAAAGGAATGGCCAAAATAAACAACAATTTGGGCAATATCTACGAAAAAACACAACAATACAAGCTTGCAATGTCTACGTTTCTGGAGGCTATGGAATATTTCGAAACGGTTAATGACCAAAAAACCATCCATATTATTAAAGGAAATATTGGTCTTATATTGCTAAAAATTAAAAATTACGAAAAGGCATTGAGCTACATACAAGATGCTATAAAATACCAGGAGGCTAATAATTTTACTGAGGAACTGTGCGTATCGTGTCTTAATTTGGGCAATGTGTACCTTCAACTCAAAGATACTGTTAATGCGCTAAATTCATACCAAAAAAGCATTCAGGCTTGTACTGCTGTTGGCAACAAAAAGGGCTTGGCGAGTGGCTACAACAATATTGCAGCCATAAAAACGGAGCAAAAAAAGTCGAAAGACGCGCTTGCGCTGTATGCAAAATCGGCTACGGCTCGACAAGCTTTAAATTCCGATTTGGATAAGGCGAATTTTGACTTGAATATGGCCAAAGAATACAGTGCCAAAAAGGATTACACGACGGCTCTTAAACTTTTGCTTTTGGTCGAAAAAATATTTAGTAATACGAAGAACAATAGTAACTTAACTACCAATTACAGATCGCTTATCGATGTGTATGCGCATTTGAATAAGCCTGATAGCGTAAACGTTTATGTAAATAAATTGATGCTGCTAAATGCAAATTTGTTCGAAACATCGGTTACCAAAGAAACTGCCGAGCTCGAAGCAAAATATCAAACCGAAAGAAAAGAAAAACTATTATTGCAAAAGGAAAGTGAAGCAAGAGAACAACGAATACTTTTGTATCGAATTACAGCACTCGCCATTTTAATTGCATTGCTGGGACTGATTTTTTACTTGCAGCAACGCACCAAACGCAAGCAGGAGGCACACGAATTTGCATTGAAAGCTGAAATTGCTGAAATACAAACGCAAAATATGCTTCAAGAACAGCGTATTAGCATTTCACGCGATTTGCACGACAACATTGGTTCGCATCTCACATTTATTATTTCATCCATCAATAATTTGATGTATAAATACAAAAATCAGAACGAAGTCCTTGTCGACCAATTGCGTAAAATTGAAGCTTTTGCAGCCGAAACAATAGCAGAATTGCGCGACACAATTTGGGCTATGGATGCGGTTAATTTTCAGTTCGACGACCTAAAAAACCGACTGATTAATTTTATTGAAAAGCAAAAATCGGTCAATCCCGATTTTAAAATTGAGTTTGAAGTTGACGAACAACAAACCGAACCACTGCTCAATTCATTTGCAGGCATCACTATATACCGTATTATTCAGGAGTTTGCCAATAACACGCTCAAACATGCCAAAGCAACAAAACTCACTATTCGTATTACCCAAGAAAACAATGCTTTGCATATCAAACTCAATGATAATGGCGTTGGTTTCGACATAGCAACTTGCAGTCGTGGGCACGGACTTTACAATATGGAAAAACGCTGCCAGGAACTGAACGGGGAAATAAATATGCAGTCGGAACCCGGAAAAGGAACAGTAGTAAATTTGACTTTTAACACCGAAGTTTTGAAATAGAGACAGTTTCACTTCTGGTAAATTAATTAATAATTATGTCAATTCTTAAAAGTTATTGATTTTTGTTTAAACGCAACGAACGCAAAGTAGGAAAGACGCAAAGCATTAATAAAAAATTATATTTTTCTTAGCGTCGTAGCACCTTTGCATCTTTGCGTTTAAAAAAATTTTACTCGAAAAAAAAACAATTTATAACCACAAAATTCTCTTTATTACCAATTTAGAGTTATAGAGGCTTTTCAAATCATGATAAAAGTAGCTTTAGTAGATGATAATAGTTTTTTGCGGCAAACCATTTTGGAGAAACTGCAATTTTTCGACGATATCAGTTGCAAATTTGTGGCCGAAAATGGAAAGGATTTATTGGCGAAAATTGTCGATAACACTACCGTTGAGCTTATTTTGATGGACATTGAAATGCCCTATAAGAACGGCATTGATGCTACAGCCGAAGTAAAACGCCTCTACCCACATATCAAAGTGATTATGCTCACCGTTTTCGATAACGATGAAAATATTTTCAAAGCCATAAAAGCAGGTGCCGATGGTTATTTGCTCAAAGACATTACCCCCGACGAACTTTACAAAGCTATAATCGACACCATGAATGGCGGTGCATCCATGAATCCTTCCATTGCCCTAAAAACGCTGCGCATGTTCCGCCAACCAGTCGATTTTGAAGTCGAAACCGACAGTCCCGACTTCAAACTTACCGAACGCGAAATCAGTGTTTTAGAGCAACTTTCCACCGGCATTAAATACGACCAAATAGCCAGCAACCTGTTTGTCTCAACAGGAACCATCCGCAAGCACGTCGAAAATATTTACTTTAAACTACAAGTGCATAATAAGTTGGAAGCTATACAGAAGGCGAAGAATAATAAGATAATTTAAAAGAATATACGCTATTCATCGTATTTCAAGTTTGCTTTACTTGTTCTATTTTTGCAATTTAAATATGCTAAATTATGCGAACTGCGATATTCGGTGTTTTTTTAATCCTATTTACTCCTCTTTACGCTATTACTCCAAAACAAGTGGATAGCCTACACATCGTGGTATCAAGCACAAAAGTGGATTCAATCAAGGTTGCAGCACTTAATAAACTCGCTTTTCATTATATTTTCAACAATCAAACGAAAGCCGAAGAACTACTGTTGCAGTCCGAAAAAATGGCGATTGCAAAAAATCTTAAGCTGGGACTCAACGAAATTATTTACACCAAAGGCGTAATTCACGATGTGGCGGGTCGAAAAGATTCGGCTTGGATTTATTTCGACAAATCGTTAAAGTTTAGTCAAAAACACAAGTTCGCCGTGCTCGAAATTCGCTCGCTAAATGGGTTGGGCATGAATAGTTGGAACAAGGCAAAATATAAGGATGCCATAAATTATTTTTTTAAAGCACTAAAGCTCAATGACAATCTGAACAAAAAGGATCAATTGAGTTCATCTATTTTTTACAATAATATCGGGTTAATTTATCTGGAATTGAAGCTTTTCGAAAAAGCACTCGTATATCATCAGAAGGCATTAGAAATTCGCAAAAAAGAAAATTTAGTAAAAGATATTGTTGCTTCGCACAACAATATTGCCATTTGCTATCACAATACAAAGCGCGAAATGCTGGCTGTGAAAACATATTTGGAGGGAATGGAGTTGGCTGTTTCGTCGAACAATTACATCGATTATTATAAACTCATGAATAATTTAGCAGATACTTATAATGTGCTAAAAGAATACAATAAATCAATTGCATTGATTGAAAAAGCGATAAAAGAAGAACAAATAGTTTTTAATAATCCTCGTA
>CAMDNO010000077.1 GCA_945902955.1 Porphyromonas cangingivalis | reverse complement strand
CAAATTGCAACTACCACTTCGGATTACGACCGCGAAAAACTACAGGAACGTTTGGCTAAATTGTCGGGCGGTGTAGCTGTACTTTATGTTGGTGCTGCTTCGGAAGTTGAAATGAAAGAGAAAAAAGACCGAGTTGATGATGCATTGAGTGCAACTCGTGCTGCTATCGAAGAAGGAATTGTTCCTGGCGGTGGCGTAGCTTATATTCGTGCAATCGATACACTTACAGGTTTAAAAGCGGCTAACGATGATGAAGCAATTGGTATGGATATTGTAAAACGTGCTATCGAAGAACCTTTGCGTCAGATTGTTTTCAATGCCGGAAAAGAAGGCGCTGTTGTAGTTCAGAAGGTACGCGAAGGCAAAGATGACTTTGGTTACAATGCTCGCACTGATGTGTACGAGAACTTCTTTGCTGCCGGTGTGGTTGACCCCGCTAAAGTATGTCGTGTAGCGCTGGAAAATGCCGCTTCAATTGCAGGTATGTTCCTCACAACCGAATGCGTGATTACCGAAAAGAAAGAAGAAAATGCTGCTCCGCAAATGCCTATGGGTGGTGGAATGGGTGGAATGATGTAAAACCCCTAGCCCCTAAAGGGGAAAAGGAAAAATTACCTTCCTGTTGGTGAAACCCTTTAGTTTAATAAATAAAAAATCCTTTGTAACGAAAATGTTGCAAAGGTTTTTTTATGTGTCTACCATAGCCGATTACTTCCATACCATGCGAGAAACTACCAAGATTAAAGGTCATTATCATAGTACTATAAGGAGGTTTGACACGTACGAGTCAAACTGTTTGACTGATACGTGTCAAAGCATTTGATAGGTACCTGTCAAAGTAACTTCACAATAGTATATTCGCTCTTAGTACGCTACCTTCTGACGAAGTTTTTCACTTGAATTAAGCTCATGTTTTATTTTAAATGTGATAGAATCATATATTTATTAAAAAAAATATTATTTTTGCATTTCTTTTTCAAGTTTACCTCTTGCAACTAATTAATTCACAACTATAATTCTTAGTTTTTTACGCATTTAAAATGTCAATATGGAAAAGACTTGTAAAGCCTTCGTTTTTATCATCTTGTTTGCTTCTATGGCATTCGGTTCACTCAAAGCACAATACGCTGTTTTTGCCGGCCATAATAAATCTGTGGCCTTGGGCAGTAAATTACAATTAAATGCCTTACCAATTGACGAAGGTGTTTGGGACACAATTCCGGGCATGAGTGTATATAAATTTTATGATATTTGCTATGCGAATGATACAACTGTTTTTGCTTTAGAATCGAAAGGTAACTTATTGAAATCTACCGACAGCGGCAAAACATGGACGTCAAAAATTATAAGTAACACGTTACCTATTCGGGAAATTGCATTTTACGATCATTTGAATGGAGTTGCTTGTGGCAATAGTTCTGTCATTATGAGAACCGAAGATGGTGGCGAAACATGGAACAAAACTTTTGAGGGTGGAAATTTTAGATTCTCAAAATTGAAATATATGAGTAAAAACACCATTTTAGCAATTGATTTGCTCAACCTCGCCCGTTCCTACGATGGTGGAAAGACCTGGACTTTATTCGAAAATTCAAGCTCATTTTACTCTATAAACGATATTGCCGAAAGCCCATCGGGGGTTTTGTTGGCTGTGTCGGAAAAACGTAAAATAGCTATTTTAAAAAACTATCTGTCTGACTCATTGTCCATTTTAACAGTCAATATGCCCTTAATTTCGGCTGCTTTTGTTCGAGATGAAATGGCTGTTGCTATTGGTAGAAATACGATTGGGCAACTTTTTTACGATAAAAATATGGGTTCTTTTCCTAATGGTCTAAATTCTAATGTAGATAGCGTTTACGAAGAAATAAAATTGAGTAATGGAACGATACAAAAATCAAATGGTGTAAAAGTATTTTCAATGTTATTAAAGTCAGTCAAGTTTATTTCTGATAATGTTGGATATATTATTGGAAATGAATCGACTAATGGCTATGTTTTAAAAACAGAAGACGGAGGCTTTAGTTGGAAAATTGACAAAAAGTTTACAGGTAGATTAATTACAGGTATCGATGTTTACAATTCGAAAGTAAGTGTTTGTGGTTCAAATTTTATGGCTACTTACACGAGCGAAAGCAACGAAAACGATATTTATAGTTGGTCGCCAAGTGTTGGTTTGTCAAATTCGCAACTAAAGAATCCAATTGCAACTATCAATCAACCAACCGAATATACCGTTACACGGACGCATGGGTCAGTTGTTTCAACCTCAAAAGTGTATATCGATATAGAAGCTCTAAAAATATTAAGTGTTGGCAATAATGCTATTGGCTGCACCGGTTCGGTTCCTCTTGAGCATGTACTTACAAATTATACCGGAACTTCGCCTTTAAGTTATAAATGGTCGCCAGCTACTGGTTTGAACTTCGACAATATCCCAGATCCTATTTTTACTGATAATCAAGTTGTAGCTTATAATGGCGATGTTACAACTTACACTTTAACAGTAACCGTTCCGAATGGTGAGTCGGTTTCGAAAGAAGTTTCTGTAGCTCGCAATCCCCTGAAAATTAGTATTGGGCCAGCTTTAAACTTTGTATGTGGTGTTTCAGCTTTAGGGAATCGTTTAGGTCCTGTTTATACGAACTATACCGGCACGCAAGCTTTGAGTTACAGATGGTTTTCTGGTAGTCAAACACTTGAAAATGACCCAAATCCTACTATTCCTGTTCCAACAAAAGAAATAACTTATACTTTAGAGGTTTCTACTGCGGAGGGATGTTTTCAAAAAACGACAACAAAAGTAACCGTTACGCAGCCAACGGCTTTTGCCGGTTTGGATAAAACAATCAATTGTGGAAATTCAGTTTTGTTAGATCAGCCAGCTACCAATATTTCGAATTCGGGCACGATAACTTATAAATGGACACCTGCAACGGGACTTAGTTCCGATACCATTGCTCAACCTATTGCTTCGCCAAAAATTACAACTACTTACACATTAACTATAACTTCGTCGGCAGGCTGTTCGGCAACCGATGCCATGGTTGTAACTGTAAATCCTCTTACTGTAAATGCTGGTGTTGATAAGCTGACAGCTTGCTCTACACCAATACAACTTGGGCCTGTAAGTTCGAATTATTCAGGGTCGGGAGTTTTAAAATACAAATGGACACCAGCCGAGGGTTTGAACAACGATACCATAGCAAACCCAATAGCAACAGTAAGTTCGACCACAGAATATACACTGACAATTACAAACGAAAATGGCTGTACGGCAAGCGATAAGGTAAAAATAAATATTTCGACCCTCGATAAACCAAAAATTGATTTTGTAAGTGTTTCGTCGGCAACCAAAAATGTAATTAATTGGACAAGAATTGCAAATCAAAATGTTAGTGCCTATCGTATTTATCGCGAAACAAATGTGGCAGAAAACTATATTAAAATTGGCGATTTAGTCGATAATACTTCGAATTATTTTGTTGATACACTATCAGCGCCCAATGTGCAATCGAATAGCTACAAATTGGCAGTTGTTGATGTGTGTGGTAACGAATCACCAATGAGCGATAGTCATAAAACAATGCATTTGTCTATTAATCAGGGCATAAATGGGACATGGAATTTGATTTGGGAACAATACCAAGGTTTTACAGTTTCCACTTATAATATATACAGAGGGACAAATCAAACTGACATACGTCAAATAGGCTCTTTATCCGGCAATAACAGTCAGTTTACCGATTTTACAGCACCATCAGGTTATGTATATTATCAAATTGAAGCTGTTGGTAGTTCGCCGGCAGGAATTCCGGCATACGAAAAATCGCTTGTAACACGCATTGAGAATGGTATCAGCATTACTTCACGATCCAATTTAGCCACAAATAAAAGTGATGTGGATGGAATATTTCAATTAAAAGACTTGTCTTCGGCATTGTCGGTTTATCCAAATCCGGCATCCGATAAATTCAATATTGTTTTAAATTTACCATTAACCAAAAAAACAATTGTGAAGATATTTGATGTTGCCGGAACACAAATAAAATCCGAGCTTATTCTATCTAATAATCAGACTATAAACACTGATATTTTACCCAATGGTATTTATATGATTGTTGTTGAATCGGATGCTTTTATAGCAAAACAAAAATTGGTAGTAACTAAAAATTCTCAAAAACTTTAATTTTTTCGCCACATTCAAACTCTATGAAAAAACTGCAATTTATTTGCCTGTTATTATTCGTTTTTAGTACGATTCAGGCTAAAGATTCAACGCAACTCAAATTTCGTTTTGCCAAAGAAGCATCCCGATTTTTAGCTATTGAAAAAAGAAATACCAAAGCACTAAAAGCAAGAAGTACTTTTTCTTCTGTCGAAAAAACAATACACGTTACTTCTGCAGGCAGTTTAGCTACTTTGTTATCGGACTCGGAAAAAAGCAGTATCACCAAGCTGACTATTACAGGCAATATTGATGCGCGTGATTTTGTAACCTTGCGTGATAGTATGCCCTCATTGACTACAATTGACATGGGGGCTGCCAATATTGTATATTATTTTGGAGAAGTTGAAAATTATGGTTACCAAACGGAATATTTAGCCAATGAGATACCCGACCGTGCATTAAGCGCTATGAGCGAAGAGCCCGGAGAGTTTTTATCTATCCTTACTTCGGTAATATTACCTGCGTCTACAACATCAATTGGCGAAATGGCATTTTCTTTTTGTAATGCAATGACTTCCATTTCTATTTCGTCGAAAATTACAAAGATTGGAGTATTCGCTTTTGTAGGTTGTGGCGCCAAGATAAATGTGGACAATGCAAATCTACAATATTCAAGCAGCGATGGCGTACTTTTCGACAAATCAAAAAACACCTTAATACAATGTCCGCAATCTGCTATAGGTCATTTTGTAATACCTACAAGCGTGAAAACTGTAGAACCTTACAGTTTTTGTTTTAATGATAATTTGGCATCAGTTAGCATACCATCATCGGTAATGTCGATTGGTGAATATGCTTTTACTGCTTGTAGTGCAGCTATTTTTGTGGACGCGAACAATACTAATTACATGAGCCAAGATAGTTTGTTGTTTAATAAATCAAAGAATAGACTTATACAATGTGGCACTTCCAAAATAGGAAATTATGTAATTCCTTCTACCGTTGATACTATTGGCGAAAATGCATTCTATAATTGTAAATCCCTAACTTCTGTTTCGCTCCCTGCCTCCGTTGCTTCTATCAGCGATTTGGCTTTTTATAACTGCACCGGATTAACTTCGATTACTGTAAATGGTTTGCCTGTGTTGATAGATTCAAGCGATGGCGTATTTGAGAATGTGGATAAAATCAACTGTATTTTAAATGTGCCGTTTGGAACAACGCAACTTTATCAATACGCCGATGGTTGGAATGATTTTAAAAATATTGTAGAAAACGAAACTGGTTTTGCGCTCGAATCGAACAAAAGCTTACTATCTTATTTGGCAGGTAGTAAAGCTAAAATTGCAATAGCTTCGAATAAATCATGGACAGTAAGTTCGAATCAAAACTGGCTACAGGCAAGTCCTGCAAATGGGATGGGCAACGATACAATTGTACTTGTAGCTGATGCAAACTTAGTAACTGAAAATCGCAATGCCACTGTTACCGTGTCGGCCGAAGGCGTTCAACCTCAAACTATTACTGTTACTCAGGCTGGTTTCCCTAAAGCAATAACTGTTGTGGCAGGAGGTTTGGCTACAACTTTATCGGCATCGGAACTCAATTCAATCATAAATCTGAAAATAACCGGAACTATTGATGCGCGAGATTTTAAAACCATGCGAGATAATATGCCAGCATTGAGCTTTTTGGATATAAGCGAAGCAACCATTGCAGCTTATAATGGAACTTTAGGTACAACAGCCTGGATTACCAACTATGCAGCAAATAAAATTCCGGATTATGCTTTTAATTTGGGCATGAGCTATCAACAACTTACGCTAACAGATGTAAAATTACCTACTTCGATTAATGCCATTGGCGATTATGCATTTTATTCGTGCGAAGCTTTGACTGAAATTGAAATACCAAACTCGGTTACATTTATTGGGCGAGGAGGATTTGGTTCGTGTTATAATTTAGCAAAAATAACATTGCCTAATAATCTTACATCAATTGGAAATGAGGTATTTATGGGGTCTGGAATTTCGGAAATTACACTACCTAACACGCTAATTTCAATTGGAGATAATGGTTTTGCTTATTGTAAAAATCTAAAAACCGTAGTTATTCCAAATTCAGTACAAACGCTTTATACAAATTCATTCCAGAATTGTGAATCATTACAAAACCTAACGATAGGTAATTCGGTAAAAAATATTCGAAATTCAGCCTTCATGGAATGTAAAAGTTTAAAAAGCTTGATAATCCCAAACTCGGTTACAAATATCGACGGTTATGCTTTTGGAAATTGTATCGGTTTAGAAACGGTTACACTATCCGATTCGTTGACAGCAATCAACTATGGCTGTTTTCAAGGTTGTATAAAATTGAACAATATTGTTATCCCCCAATCTGTTACAAGAATTGATTACAATGCCTTTTCGGGTTGTAAAAGTCTCACCGACATTCAAATTCCGGAAGCGGTAACAATCATCAGTGGTTCCGCATTTAGTTACTGTACCGGTTTAAAATCAATTTCGGTTGTCAATGAAATTCCGATAGATTTATCTTCATCTTATGGCGTTTTTGATGGCGTGAACAAGCAAGAATGTATACTGAATGTGCCTTTTGGAACAAAATCGGCTTATTCTACTGCAATTCAATGGAAAGATTTTGTGAATATTATCGAAAATAGCTACGGTTTAAGCCTGAGTACAAATGTTGTAAAGCTATCGGTAAGCGAAGGAAGCAAAGCAGCCATAGCAGTAAAATCCAACAACGAGTGGACAGTTAGCAATTCGCAAAGTTGGCTAAATATAAGTCCGCTTAATGGAAATGGAAACGATACAATACGATTCACAGCACAAGAAAACCAACTTACTGTGCAACGAACAGCAATAGTTACGGTTACATCGGGCAAAATATCGAAAAAAATTACCGTTACTCAAGCTGCCTCACCCAAAGTGATTGCCATTACCGAAGGTAAATTAGCCACAGCATTAACAACCGAAGAACGGAAAACAATTACCAACCTCACCATTACTGGTAAAATAGATGCGCGCGATTTTAAAACCCTACGCGATAGTATGCCAAAATTGGAGCTGCTGGACATTAGTAATACCGAAATAGTTGCTTACAGTGGCAATGAGGGTACTTATGGTAATTATTATTCTACCTACCCTGCCAACGAAATACCACAATACGCTTTTTACAAATCAAACACTTATACCCCAACAAAAACATTATATTCGATAATTTTACCCAATACCGCTAAATCAATTGGATATTCGGCATTTCAATTATGTGCCGGACTTAATGAAATCGTCGTTCCCAACGCTGTAACTTCCATTGGAAGTTATGCATTTAGTCAATGTTCGGGACTTAAAACTATATCACTGTCAAGCAAAATTACTAAAATAAGTTATAATGCCTTTGACGGTTGTACTGGAATTACCGATTTGGTATTACCCGATTCTCTGGTAACTGTGGATAACGATGCGTTTGTAAATTGTACTAATCTTAAAAATGTTACGCTTGGTTCGTCGCTAAAAACAGTAGGTTATAATATGTTTCAAAATTGTACTTCACTGTCAAACGTAGTATTTTCAAAAGCTTTAAAAACTATTGGTATTGGAGCTTTCCGCAATACCGGATTTACAGCAATAACACTTCCCGAAACTATTACTAAGCTTGATAGCTATGCCTTTTCAAGTTGTACGAAATTAGAAGAAATAAATTTGCCAAATTCATTAACCAGCATCGAATACGCTGCATTTGGTAGTTGTACCGAATTGAAAAAGATTTTATTTGGCAAATCGTTGATTAGTATTGGTAGTGGTGCCTTTACAAACTGTACAAGCCTTCCAAGTATTGATATTCCCGAATCGGTAAATAGTATTGAATCCTCTGCTTTTAACGGTTGTAGTGGATTACTTTCGATAACAGCAAACGCTTTAACCCCCGTAGATTTATCAAATAGTTCGTCTGTTTTTTATGGCGTCGACAAAACTTTGTGTTCTTTAAATGTTCCTTTTCAATCAAAGGCTTTGTATGCAGTTGCCAGTCAATGGAAAGATTTTACGAATATTATCGAAAACCCAAACCAGTTAGAATTATCAATAAAAACGGCTCGAATTTCATATAAAGCTGGTAGCAGTGCCGGTTTCACGCTGACTTCGAACACCAACTGGACCGCCTCTTCTGATCAATCGTGGCTTTCTATAAATGCCGAATCGGGCAATGGAAGTGCTACACTTACACTCACAGCCACCGAAAATACTGATCTTAAAATTCGCGAAGCTATTGTTAAAGTGATGGTAGCAGGAGTAAATGAAAAAATAATTCGAGTTACACAAATGGCGGGTGCAAAAACAATAGAAATTACAGCCGGAACATTGTCCACGAGTCTCACTCCTACTGAGCTTAATTTGGTTTCGAACTTAATATTAACCGGAACTATTGATGCACGGGATTTTAAAACCATGCGCGACAATATGCCAATGCTTGCCGATGTTGATTTGAATGGAACTAAAATTTTAGCTTATTCGGGCACAGGGGGTACATCCGGAAATTATACCTATAGCTATCCGGCTGCCACTATACCACAATATGCCCTTTCGTATAATGGAAACGGAAAACAAAGCTTGGTTTCGATTAGCTTGCCTGACTCAACCGTTACAATTGGTCAAAATGCTTTTCAGAAGTGTTCGGGATTAAGCAACGTTTCATTATCGAAAAAATTAGCTAAAATTGATCATTATGCTTTCCAATATTGTACAGCTTTATCGAAAATTACATTGCCAAATTCATTGCTTACTTTAGGTGTTTATTCTTTTGCAGAATGTAGTTTACTTTCGATGATAAATTTAAGCGATTCGCTGGTAACTATCAGCGATTACGCATTTTCGAATTGTGTTTTGTTACCAAAAATATCAATTCCAAATTCAGTAACTACTTTAGGTAGCTATGTTTTTCGCAATTGTACCTCATTAACGGAAGTTACATTAGGAAGTGGTTTAAAATCAACCGGAAATGGTACTTTTTCGAATTGCAAGGCTTTAGATTCAATTACTATTCCTGGTACCTATACTTCAATAGGTACATCAAGTTTCGAAAGTTGTTCCAAGCTTAGCAATGTAAAAATTGGAAATGGTGTAACATCAATTGAAAGCAGCGCATTCAATGGTTGTAGCAGTATTGAAACGATAGAAATTCCAACGAATGTGAAAACAATTGGATACAGTGCATTTGGAGGTTGTTCTAAAATAAAGAATATAAATTTGAGTAGTTCAATTACAAGTATTGCCAGTAATACATTTGGCTATTGCACGTCGTTAACCGAAGTGGTTTTACCAAATACAATTACAGAAATTAAAAGTGGGGCTTTTTCGAATTGTTCGGCTTTGAAAAATATTACTTTCAGTTCGGCTTTAACAATCATCGAGGGAAGTGCATTTTCGAATTGTACCACTTTGGTAGATGTTGTTATTCCCAAAAAAGTTACCACTTTAGGAACTTCTACTTTTAGTAACTGCACCGGTTTAAAGTCGATTACTTTACCTGCAAGTATTTCATCCTTAGGTTATAATTCAATTAATTGTAGCGGGCTTAAAGCTATTTATTCATTGGCAACCAGCCCTTTGATTTTGGGTTACGATAATGTTTTTGGTTCGGTCGATAAATCCACATGTGTTTTACATGTTCCAACGGGGTCTAAAAAAGAATATCAGGCTGCAGTTCAATGGAAAGATTTTCAAAATATCTCGGAGGAATTCGATTTCTTTTTTGAAAATAGAACAATTCGTATTAAATCGGGCGGTGGATACACAATAGATATTCCGACAAATAAAACTTTTACGGTGGAATCGAGTGATACTTGGTTGCAAGCAAGTATTGAACCCAATGGCGAAAATTATAAAATTGTGCTAACAAGCGATATAAATCCCGAAATATCGCTTCGTACCGCAGCACTAAATATAAGTTTTACAAACGGATTAACTCGCCAATTTACTATAATTCAAAGCGGCGCCACTAAGTCTGTTACAGTTAGTTCGGGCAATTTGCGTAACGTGCTAACAGCTACAGAATTGAAAACACTTACAAGCCTTACACTCTCGGGAACTATCGATGCCACCGACTTTAGAGTTATGCGCGACAGCATGCCGCTTCTTGCCGACATCGACCTGAAAAATGTAACCATAACAGCCTATTCGGGTTCCGAAGGTACAAATGCGAGCGTAATTAATTACTTAGCTAACGAAACACCCATAAATGCATTTTACAAAACGTATACAGGTGTTGGAAAAGAATCATTAGCAAGTATTATTTTGCCCGATAATATTACTTCTATTGCCAAATCGAGTTTTGCTTATGCCGCTAATCTGCAATCAATTGCAATTCCCGGTTTGGTTACCACAATTAGCGAAACTGCTTTTGCGCGCTGCGAAGGATTGGAAGAGGTAACTTTTGGAAATTCAGTAACCACTATTGGCGTTGAAGCATTTTGGATTTGTACTAAATTAAAAGGAATTACATTACCAAATTCGGTAATAACGATTGGTGCGGAAGCATTTTCAAATTGTTCGTCGTTAAAATGGGCTAATTTGCCCGATAATTTGACTACTTTGGGTAGTGATGCTTTTTCGGTATGCCGTAAACTTAGTAGCATTGAGTTGCCCAATACAATAACATCGTTGGGTGATGACGTTTTTGCATATTGCAGTTCGTTGACTAAAGCTAATATTCCTGATAAAATCGAAGAATTAAAATATGGAATTTTTTATGGCTGTACAAGCTTAAAAGAAATTACCATCCCTGCAGCTGTTAAAACAATAGGACCAAGAGTGTTTGGTAAATGCTCTTCGTTAACAACTATTGCTATACCTGCAACTGTAACTAAAATGGAATATGGCATTTTCGAACATTGCACCGGATTGACTTCTATTTACGCATACCAAACAAGTCCTATTGATTTGTCGGCATCGTATTATGCAACCGTATTCAACAACGTTAATAAAACCAGTTGTATATTGTATGTTCCTACGGGTTCAAAAGCGCAATATTCAGCAGCAATCGAATGGAAAGATTTCAGTAATATTGTTGAAATGACAACAGGTTTAGCAAATAACAGCTCCCTTGCGGTATGTATTTATCCAAATCCGGTAACTGATAAATTTAGCGTATTGGGCTTAACAGAAAATGCAAATGTATTTGTTACAGATATAAATGGTCGCGTAGTGTTAAGCAAACAAATAAATAATGGAGAACTGATTTCGGTAGAGCGTTTGCCAAAAGGAATGTTTCTTGTACGAGTTAGCACATCTACTGGAAACGTTGAACATAAAATTATTAAAAAATAGAATTGATGGTTGGGTTAAGTAATTGATATTAAATACTGTCGTATTTTCTACTTATTCGTTTTTGGGTTTAGAGATAACAAATTCTTTTATCCATTCTTCCAAGTCAATGGATTTATCCAATCCTAAATGGTTTTTAATACGGTTTCGGCGTACGTACATGGTATGAATGCTCGACGAATCGAGCAAAACAATACTATCGCCAATGCTAATACCCAAGCAAATAAGGGCAATTGCTATCATATCGGCATCTGTAAGTTGTGGATAGTTTACCTTTAGTTTTACTAAATTTCCATCGAACAAATCGTTGGCTTCGTCGATGTAGAACTGCCATTCTTTATTAGTAAGCACTGCCTGACTTGTAATACTGGCAATAAACTCTTCTTTGCGTTCAGCTTTCGAAAAATTTGTTTGTAACTTTTTAAAAATTAATGTATTATCAATTTTATTTTTTAGGTTGGAATGCAAAATTTTTAATTTTCTATCGTTTTCAACTTCTTTCGTTTTTATATTAAATTCCAATTGTTGTTTTTCAATTTTCAATACCGCTTGTCGTTTTTTGTTATTAGTAGTGATAAACAGTAAAATTAATAATACAGCCAATACGGTTACACTTAAAAAAGCAATAAGGAGCATATTATTTTTATTTTTAATCTCCAATTTTGCCTTTTCACCCTCCTTTTTCGAAAAATCGTATTGTTTATCGATGCGTATTAATTGCTCTTTAATATTTTTTTTGTGAATTTTCTCTCTGAGGTCGTAAGCTTGCTCGAAACTTGCAAATGCCATTTTTGTGCTATCTTCGTTCAATAAAGTATATGATTGCGACAGTTTTAATAGCAAAATTCGATTCAAATCAGTATTGTCAATAACTAATAATTTTTGAAAAAACTTTGCCGAGTCTGCATTATTTAATTTAGCATATACATAATGTAACAACGAAAAAAGTTCTTGTTGATTATTGTTTGAAGATTTATATGATTCAAGTAAAGTGTTTTTCGATTCATTAATATTGTGTGCTATTAGTATTTTACCTTTAAACGTTAGTATGTTATTATACAAATCTATACTTGAGTCCTTTAGTGCTAAGTTTTGACATATTTCAGCTTCCTTTAAAATTGTAGGAATTGGTTTTTCTTGTCTATATAAAATTTCAGCTTTAATTCTGTGACAATAAGCAAGGTATTTATAATCATTTAATTTCCGAAACATTTCAATTGCAATATCGATATTTTTTTCAGCTTCGTTATTGTATTCATCAGCTAAAAACAAATTACTAATTCTGTAATTTATTAATCCTTTAATTCTTAGGTATTGTTTATCCGTATTTTCTCTTGTGGATATTAAATCGTTAGCCCTCCTGAATGCATACAAAGCTTTTTTTTCATCACTATTCAATTCTGACACACACCCCCATAGATAGTACGCTGTGCCGCTATATAAATTCAAGTCGGAATCTGCGTAATAATCAACTGCTATTTTTAGTAAACTATCCGATTTTATATCAAAATACAATTTATATTGAGCATGGGTGTAATGTAAACTCCAAGCCGCATAATCGGCCTTTGAGAGTGCCTCCGGATTTTTTATCGTTGTTAGAAGTTGGTAGGCGCTGTCGGGCGAAGTATTAAGCATTTTTTCAGCTCTCAATATCGTCTGATTTTGGGTGTACTTATGTTTACACCCTATAAAAATAAGGGCTAAACATACTAAAATTATTGTTTTTTCAAATCGCATTTCTACTTTTTATAAATAAGGAAATATGAAAATATATAATTTGAAAATTTTTTATTTTGCGCTTTTTGGAGTTATATAGATGCTCAAAAATGCCCATTTTTTGCCTCAAAAAAGTGCCTGTATAGAAAATAGTTTTTTAATACTTGCTAAATTGCAATATATCAGCGTTTTAACATTGTTAAAAAACGGGTGCTGTATAGATTTTTTTTTTGGAAAAACAAAATAGTTCAGTTAACTTTGATAGCAAAATTAGTTATATTTTTTAAACTACGTTACATCACATCAAAAAATTTACATTTATGAAACGATTAATTATTTTTTCACTATTTGTTATTAGTTGCGCTTCTACTGTTGTGAGTCAAGTAATAATAATTCACCCACCAATAATTCGAATAGGTGAAGCATCGATGCCATTAAAATCATCAACCATTTTTTCATATCAAACGACCTCTAAATCAAGCGATGCAGCTTCATTGGGCGTTAACTATCCTGTATCGGCTTATGTCGACAAACTTGCTCTTACAGTAACATTTACAGAACCCGTAGGCATTGCTACAATACTGGTTTACGATGCCAACAATCAATTAGTTGACATGGTAACAATAGATTCAAGTATCGATTATGAAGCAGTATTAAATACGGATACTTGGGATTCCGGACAATATACGTTGGTTGTAACTTACGGAACAACCACATTACAAGGCAACTTTAATTTCTAACAATTTTAGATGTATATGTTTACAAGCTGCAGCGGCATGGTTCGAAATAGACTATGCCGCTGTTTATCACTCAATTATTCAACTTTAAAAAGATTACAGTTATGAAAATTGTTCATTTTAAAAATTCGGATGTACCGTTATTTGCAAAATTCAAAATAAAAAAAGGAATGCTTTCGGCAGCATATTCTATTGCATTATTCGAGAGTAATGGGCAAGAAATGATTCTTTACCATAAAGGAAATAATAATTTTCCCATTTCGGAGAGTTTGGTAGAGCTACCAACACCGGTTACTTCCAACAACGAACGTTTTGTTCGGTGTATTACCGACTTTAAAACCATTGACACAGCTCAGAATAATAGCTACCAAATTAGCTTAGAAATTTACCAAGGCGAAAGATTATTGGGCACAGTGGAAGAAGAAGGAGAGCTATCGTACAATCAAAAATGCCTAATGTTTTTTAGTAAATTGGTGGAGGTGTAGTACTTTATGTTAAGTTACTATCAAATGTAAAATTTTAATATCTTATCTGTTTTTTTCCCACACTTCAACTTATATGGTGTATGTGTAAAGTGTGGAATTACCTAAACCACAACACTCTGTAAACGACATTGAATTAATTTTCAATACGTTTACAGAGTTATTTTAATTAATACTACCCTCACAGCTATCGGCTCTGCATGAAGATAAAACCGTCGATGAATGTGTCGCAATTGGTTAACTAAAATCACATTAGCGGACTAAATAAGCGGGCAAAGGACTCTTTCAGTTTTTGGGTACGTTTGCGGTTGTTCCATTGTTCTATTGTAATTTCTTCTGAATTTTCGACATCGCGTTCGAAAAGTTGTTTCAAACGTAATGCCGTTGCCTGGTCGTAAATAAATGCGTTGGCTTCGAAGTTTTGGTTAAAACTGCGCTCGTCTAAATTAGCTGAGCCTACTACCGATACATAATCGTCAATCACAATGGCTTTGCTGTGTAAAAACCCTTTTTTATACCGATAAACACGAACACCCGCTTCCAAGGTATGACCTAAATAACTCCAGGTACAATAATCCGATAGACGCGAATCGGAACGCGTCGGAATCATCAATCGTATATCCACGCCGCTCATAGCCGCCATTTGAATGCAATTGCTGAGTACTTCGTTGGGTATAAAGTAGGGTGTGTGGATATAGACATACTTTTTGGCAGCTAATATTGCCGCCGAAATACCTTGCATTATGGCTTCCCATTCGGTATCTGGACCGCTACTCACTATTTGCACTAAGTTGTTGTCGAATGCTTTGGGCTCCGGAAAGTATTTTTTATCGGTAATCAGTTTTCTTTCCACAAAATACCAGTCCGACAAAAACAATTGTTGTAAACCATGCACTACCGACCCTTCGAATCGCACAAAGGTATCGCGCCAACGGCCCAATGTGTTCCCGAATATATAGCGATCGGCAACATTTAAACCGCCTGTGAAACCAACTTCGCCATCCACAATCAGTAATTTTCGGTGGTTTCGGTAATTTATTTTACTACGCCCAAACCGTAAGCGAAATGGAAGAAAGGGACGAATATATACACCGGCATCAATAAGCGATTGTAAATAAATCCTCGAAAGAAAAAAGCTACCCCAGTAATCGTAAATCATACGTACGCGTATTCCTTGACGTGCTTTTCGGATTAGGAGCACTCGTAATTTATTGGAAATTTTATCGTTACCAAAAATAAAGAATTCAATGTGAATATGATTTTTAGCATTTCGGATGGCTGTAAACATGGCATCGAAGGTACTTTTACCATCCGAATATATATCAATTTTATTATTTGGATAAGTAAACGCATCGCTATTTTTGTGAAGCAGTCGCACCAAGTTGAGTTGGTTGGTATTCATTAGTGCTTCGTTGAGTTCGTCGGGCTTATTGGCCGGCTGACCGATAGTGGAACGGTAGGTTTTGCGCGAAATAATTTTTTGTTTGCGCATGTTTTGCCCAAAAACAAGATAAAAGCCAATACCAATTACGGGCAAAAAAAGCAGAACCAGCACCCACGACAATGATTTTACGGGGTTGCGGTTTTCGAGCAACAACACCGAAATGGTTGTTACTAAAGTATATACGTAAAGTACGATAATGGCAATGGTAATAATGCTGTTCATACTTTGGGTTTGTTTTTATCTAAAAACGTTTATTGCTGTTTGTGTATTTTAAAATAGTATGGTTATCAATTGTTGTGATTGAATCGGGAATTTGTTTCAAAATTTGGGCAACAACACCTTCAGAAATTTGCTGTTCGGAAACTTCGATATGTGCTTCGTCCCAATAGCCTTTTTCGATAAAGCTATGCAGCAATTTACTGCCACCTTCCACCAAAACCGAATGTATTAAATTGTCGAAAAGTACTTTTAACAGCGAATCGAGAACGTTTTCATCGAAAGTTATATTTATAAAACGTAGATTTTCTTTGTTTGCTTTTATTTTTTCGGTAAAAACATAAGTCGGATGTTGACCATCCATCAAAAAATAATCTTCCGGAATGCGCCCCTGACGGTCCAACGCAATACGAATTGGATTTTTACCCGACCAATAACGGACAGTAAGTGAAGGATTGTCTAAAATAACGGTGTTGGTACTAACTAAAATAGCTTGATTTTCGGATCTCATTTTATGAGTAAGCTGTCGTGTCAGTTCATTCGAAATTAAAAGAGGGTTTTCATCTTTACTCCATCGGATTTTATCCATAAATCCATCCTTCGTTTGTGCCCATTTTAGTAAAATATAGGGGCGCTTTTCACGTTGGAAAATAAAAAATCGTTTGTTAAGTTCATTACAAGCATCTTCGAGAATACCAACTGTAACTTCAATACCAGCATCTTGCAGTATTTTAACACCTCGACCTGATACTTTTGGATTTGGGTCTAACGTGCCAATTACCACGCGCGGAATGCCACTCTTCACAATAAGGTGTGCACATGGAGGCGTTTTGCCATAATGCGAGCAAGGTTCGAGGTTTACATACAAAGTGGCCGATTTCAACAAGGTTTTATCCTGTACCGAATGTATGGCGTTGGGTTCGGCGTGTGGTTGACCGTATTTTTTATGGTATCCTTCGCCAATAACTTTACCATCGGCAACGAGCACAGCACCCACCATAGGATTTGGAGCCGTGTTTCCACCACCAATGGCCGCTAATTGCAAACAGCGTTGAATATATATTTCGTTTGTAGACATTTTCTTAAAAAAATGGTAAATAGTAACTGAAAAAATTGTAAATCTCTTTATCTTTGCACGTATGCAGCAATCAAAAGAATATATTCGCACTTCGTTACAAGGCATTTATCCTGATAATGAACTCAGTAGCATTAGTAATTTGGTTATTGAATATGTAACCGGATTTTCGCGCACCGAAATAATTCTTAACAAAAATACAAAATTTTCGTCTAATCAAGGTATTTTAGTAGAAAATATTGTTGCTGCTTTAAAAAATCACAGTCCTATTCAATACGTTTTGGGCAAAACAGAATTCTTCGGGCTTACTTTCGAAGTGAATCCAAATGTACTTATTCCCAGACCCGAAACGGAAGAGTTGGTAGAGTGGATTCAATCGAGTGTTTCAACCGATTTGACTTACAAAATGCTCGATATTGGCACCGGAAGTGGCTGTATTGCCATTGCACTCAAAAGTATTTTTACAAAAAGTGAAATTAGCGCTTTTGATATTTCGGAAAGAGCGCTGATAACTGCAAAAAAAAATTCGGAGCTGAATGGTTGTGAGATTCAATTTAGCAAAGTAGACATTTTAAATCCGCCCCTAATACCTCAAAAATGGGATATTATTGTTAGCAATCCGCCTTATATACCGGAGGCCGAAAAGGCCGAGATTTTACCCAATGTGTTGGAATACGAACCACACACAGCATTGTTTGTTCCCAACAACCGCCCCTTACTTTTTTATGAATCCATCGCTGCTTTTGCATTGAAACATTTAAATAGGAATGGGTTTTTGTTTTTCGAAATTCATCGCGATTTTGGGCTTCAAACAGTAAAATTGTTGGAAGAAATGGGTTTTGAAAATATTGTTTTACGAAAAGATATGTCGGGAAATGACCGAATGGTGCAAGCAAGATGGTTCTGATAAATTTACAATTTGTTGAAAATAAAAATTCGTATTTAATTCAAAATAAAATTTCAAAGCGTTTTGTTAATCAATCAGAAAGAAGTTTGTATATTTGCATTTATCTTTAAAAAGTTTTTTATACATTTAAAAAATCAATTACAATGACGAGTAAAGAACAAATATTTAATAAAATTAGCTAATTAATACATGCCAAAGACCCTCATGCACAAGCAATTTCAACATTTAACTATCCTAAATCATATTGGAATACCACATTATTATATTCTCCATTATATAAAAATGTGGTAACTACTCAGCACCCCTAAGTTGATGATACAGAATATTTTATGATTTTGGGAACGAAAAAGTTGCAATATTTATTGTAAATTATTTTGATATTCCATTGAAAAACAGTATCTTCGATGGGTGAAAGAGCAAGTATTAGACATAGCTT
>CAMDNO010000076.1 GCA_945902955.1 Porphyromonas cangingivalis | reverse complement strand
CTCACCAAGGTTCCAATTTTTTCGCCCGACATCACTTTTTTCAAATTTCCGGGAGTATCCATATCAAATACATAAATTGGCATATTATTCTCCTTGCACATAGTAGTGGCAGTGAGATCCATTACTTTCAGGTTGCGATTATAAATTTCATCGTATGTTATTTCGTCGTATTTAGTAGCTGTTTTATCTTTTTCGGGGTCGGCGGTATAAATACCATCCACGCGAGTTCCCTTGAGCATAACGTCGGCTTCAATTTCAATTGCGCGAAGCGAAGAGCCCGTATCGGTTGTGAAAAATGGATTTCCGGTTCCGGCTGATAAAATGACAACCTCGCCATTTTCAAGGCTTTGCACAGCTTTTTGTTTGGAATAAAATTCACCTATTGGCTCCATTCGGATAGCCGTGAGCACGCGCGATTTCACTCCCGATGCTTGCAGGGCCGAGTTGAGCGCCAAGCTATTAATTACAGTTGCCAACATGCCCATTTGGTCGCCTTGTACACGGTCGAAGCCTTTATTGGCACCACTTAAACCTCTAAAAATATTTCCACCGCCAATTACAATGCCTATTTGTACGCCCATTTCTGCTATTTCAGCAATCTGTTGTGCATATTCGCTCAATCGTTTTTCGTCGATGCCATATTGTTTTTCGCCCATTAGCGATTCGCCACTCAGTTTCAATAATATCCGTTTAAATGCTGCCATGTTTTTACAATATAAATATTTAAGTAAATTTTTAGCAAAAATAAAAAAAAACTGTGGTGTGTGCAAATTATCAAAATAATGAGCAACATACTATGAAATGTATATTGCTCATTTTGAGTTTTTTGAAGGTGATAAAATGCTATTAATTTTTCAATTTGAGCAATTTTATTAATTTATTCTTGAATGAAATATTTTCCATAAAGCCAGTAAAATCTTCTGCTCCAGGTCCGAATGCAAAAACGGGTACAGGTACACTTGAATGTCCTTTGGTGCTAAAATCGCTTTTAAATTCGTTTTTTACAATACTACCGTCAGTTATCGTAAAACCTCCTGTTTCGTGGTCGGCAGTAACAATTACTAAGGTGTTTTTATTCTTTTCAGCAAAATCCAATACCTTGCCAATGGTTTTGTCCAAGTCGAGCACTTCTTTCGCAATTTGTGCACCATTATTATCATGACCAGCCCAGTCGATTTGCGAGCCTTCTATCATCATAAAAAAGCCCTTTTTGTTATTGTCCAAAATGTCGATAGCAGCCATCGATGCTTCTGGAAGAAGTTCTCCTCGGTCGGGCATATAAGGCGGGTGCTCATTGTACAATAAACCAGCTAATTTACCTGTTGTTATTTTTTTTACTTCATCCAAAGTATAAGCTACATTGTATCCTTTTTCTTTCAATTCGTTGGTAATACTCCGATTGTCTGTTCTGTTTTCAAAATTCTTTCTACCACCGCCAATAAATACATCAATGTCTGTTTTAAGATAATCGGAGGCTATCTCTTCAGTCATTTTGCGACTTACTTGATGGGCGATATACGATGCGGGAGTGGCGTGAGTAACATCACAAGCTACCACCATTCCTGTCGAAAGTCCATTCTTTTCGGCTACTTCAAGTATCGACTCGGAGGCAGTAGAGTCTGGATTCATGCCTATCATACCATTTCTGGTTTTTATGCCACTCGAAAGGGCTGTGCCGCCAGCACCCGAATCGGTTGTAAAATGGCTCGATGAGTAGGTTTTTGAAAACCCGATATTTTTAAACCGTTCTAGTTGTAATTTGTTACCATTGGATACCATTCCTGCGTAAATGTGCGCTAAGCCCATGCCGTCGCCAATAATAAACACCACATTTTTAGGCTGCTTCTGAGCAAATAATGCTACTGCAAGTAGGATGAGAACTGATGTAATTTTTATTTTTTTCATTTAACTAATTTCTTTTAAAATACCGTTTAATTCAAGTTTTATTGCCTTTAAACGCTCAACTATCTCTTGTTGTTTTTGTACTTTTTCTTTTTTTTCTCCCAATTGCTGTTTTGCACCATCTAAAGTTAATTTTTTATCTTCAACTAAATGAATAATATTTTTTATAACCTGAATATCATCTTTTGTGTAAAAACGCGTATTGCCCTTGTTTCGCTTAGGTTTCAGTTGCTTAAACTCCTTTTCCCAAAAACGTAAATTCGACTGATTAATGTGAAACATTTCAGCTATTTCGGATATAGAATAATAGAGCTTTTCCATTTAAAAGAAAAATTATTTTAGTATTTTTAATTTTTCGCCAATTTTTAATTTGCTTCCTCGAATGTTATTCCATTTTTTTAATTTCGTAACCGAAACCCCATATTTATTAGCCACATAGCTTAATGTCTGTCCTTTTTTAACGGTGTGATATATCGTTTTACTTCCTACCGATGTGTGCGATAATGGCTGTTTTTGTGCTAATAAAATTTCTGTCTCCTCGCGACGATTGTTGATTAATGAATCGGCTTTATAATTCACAATTTCTTTTTGCTTTTCAATAAATCCATTCGCATAATTAAGTGGAAGACAGAGTGCGTAAGGTTTAATATTGCCCGGTATCATATCTTTTCGATATTGTGGGTTAAGAAGCCGTATTTGCTCAATTGGAATATTCAAAACTGTACTTATTTGATCAAAATGGACTTTTTCGTTTACAATAATTGTATCCGTAATAAGTGGCATTTTTACCTTTGCTTTGCATATATTATGCTGTGTTGCATAGTGCATCGAATAATTTGCTGCTATAAAAATTGGCACATAACCGCGTGTTTCTGCTGGCAAAAAGGGGTAAATATCCCAATAGTCACGTTTTCCACCCGACCTGCGGATAGCTTTATTTACATTTCCCGGCCCGCAATTGTAAGCTGCTATTACCAAATGCCAATCGCCATACATCGAGAATAAATCTTTCAGAAATCGAGCTGCTGCATAGCTGGATTTTATGGGGTCGAGTCGCTCGTCTACAAGGCTGTTTATTTCCAAGCCGTACATGCGCCCCGTGGGAATCATAAATTGCCATAAGCCAGCTGCTCCAACCCGCGAAAGAGCGGTTGCATTGAGAGCTGATTCTATAATTGGTAAGTATTTTAATTCAATTGGTAAATTGCTTTGTCCCAAAACATGCTCAAAAATAGGAAAGTAATAATCGCTCATACCAAGCATATATTCCATTTGCTGACGTTTGCGAACGGTATACATTTCGATAAACGACCGTACGTTATTGTTGTAGGGCATTTCCATTATGCATGGCATTTTGGAAAGTCGGAGTTTGTAGATGGAGTCGGTAATATTAACGGGAATATCGGACGAACGACAATTTGATTTTTCAGCTCGCTTCACAACCCACGAATGTAATAAATTATCGAGCGTATTATAAAATTCATTTGGCACCGAAATGGAAGTGTCTTTCCCATCTTCACCTGGTAAACTGCTATTGGGTACACTTAATTGTGCCAAAATTGCCGCCGGAAAAGCTATCAGTATAAAAAGTGTGTTTTTTAGTAAGCGATTCATTGAAAATTTATTTCTCCGATTATAATTATTTTATTTATTTGTAAATCAACATCTTCGTTTCATCATTTTAATTGCAAACTCAATTGTAACCCTGCCGTATTGGTTTTACCATACATATTTTGAAATAATGCCGGACGAATCTGCATTGTTAAATCCGGACTAATATCAAAATCAAACAATTGGGCATCTACATAAGCCTCTACCAATGTTAAAGCATAATATCCAATCGAAAATATAATGCTCAAATCTCTACGCCTACGGTACTGTTCGTAATACGATTTCAGGTTAGTCTCCAACCCCGATATCCCGCCCGGATAGTTTTCGATAGTATAGCCCGACGGTAACAAATCAAGATAACTATCCGTTTGGTCATTTACATCTGAAATATCGCGGTAAGCCAATCTGTATTTTTCATAACGGGTGGCATTGTAACTTATTGCGTAAGCACTCACTGCAAATCCGGCATATACAATAGGTACTTTCCAATACCTGCGATTCATTATTTGTCCAAATCCCGGAATTATAGCTCCCATCCAAACTACTCTTACTGGGTCTGGTTTAAAACTCACTACTCCGGAAGTGTCGTTTTTTAAAGTCGTTTTTTTTGTTTTCTTAGTTGATTCAATTGATTTTTCAATCGAATCAGCTTTTATAAATAAACTATCAGCATTGTTCAAATTGGCTTTTGCCAAATTTGTAAACAATAACAAGTAAGCTACTATGTATACTAATGGTTTCAAACTGACAATTTAAATTTTGTCGAACATTTCGAGCATTTTAGCCAATTCTTCGTCGTTCGAAAAAGGGATGCTAATTTTTCCTTTGCCGTCAGCCGTACAATTAAATTGTACTTTAGTGCCAAATAAGTCGCTCAGTCGCAATTTAATTTCTTCAAATTCAGGCAGTTTAATAACAGGGTTTTCAGTTTTCTTCTTTTCTTCAACAACACCACTGCCTTCCGACAATTCTCGAACTGCTTCCTCTACTTTACGAACCGACAAACCTTCGCTTAAAATCTTTTCGTATAAATGGAGTTGTGCTGCCGGGTCGTTAATTCCTAAAATGGCACGGGCATGACCCATGTCTATTTTTTTATCTTTAATACCCATCTGTATTTCGGCGGGTAAACGCAGCAAACGCAAATAATTAGCAATAGTAGTACGCTTTTTACCTACACGTTCGCTAAGTCGCTCTTGTGTAAGGTTATACTCTTCCATTAATCGGTAAAACGACAGAGCAATTTCTATCGCATTGAGGTCTTCGCGCTGAATATTCTCAATCAGTGCCATTTCCATTACCTGCTCATCGGCAGCTGTTTTTATATAAGCCGGTATGGTACTCAAACCCACTAATTTCGAAGCTCGATACCTCCGTTCGCCGGCAATAATTAAGTATGTACCATCATCGTTTTTGCGTAATGTAATGGGTGATATTACGCCTAATTCGCGTATCGAAGTAGCAAGCTCCGATAGAGCATCCTCGTCAAAATGTACGCGTGGTTGATTTGGATTTGCTACTATTTGGTTCATATCCACTTCGCTAATCGACGACGAACCACCCGTGCTAATAGATTCATTATCAATAAGTGCACCCAAGCCACGCCCAAGTCCCATTATGTTTTTTGCCATTCTGTTTTATTAACTTTAAACTTTCAATATTCTATTCTCAATCTGCGAATGCAAACTATAAACTATAAACTACAAACTACAAACTGTAAACTACAAACTGTAAACTACAAACTACAAACTATAAACTACAAACTACAAACTCTTATTTTGCAATTAATTCTTTTGCTAAATCCATGTAGTTGGTCGAGCCTTTCGATTCCGGATCGTACAATAACACCGGCTTGCCGTGGCTTGGAGCTTCACTCAAGCGTACATTTCGGGTAATTGCTGTTTCGAAAACCATTCCCTCAAAGTGTTTTTTCACTTCGTTGTATACCTGATTGGCAAGCCGCAAACGATTGTCGTACATAGTAAGCAAAAACCCTTCTATTTCTAAGTGCGGATTAAGTTTGCTCTTTATTATTTTAATTGTATTTAATAATTTGCTTATGCCTTCGAGCGCAAAATATTCACATTGCACTGGTATTATCACCGAGTCGGATGCCGTGAGCGAATTGACAGTTATTAGCCCCAACGATGGCGAACAGTCTATTAAAATATAATCGTATAAGTCTTTCAGTGGTTGCAGCAGTTTGCTCATTACGTGTTCGCGCGAGTCCATGTTCAGCATTTCTATTTCGGCACCTACAAGGTCGATATGCGACGGAAGCACAAAAAGATTGTCCACAGCGGTTGGCTGTATAGCTTGTATCGAAGGTACTCCATCTATCAAACATTCGTAAATTGTAAATTCAAGCGTACGTATTTCAATTCCTAAGCCCGACGAGGCATTCGCTTGAGGATCAGCATCTACCAAAAGCACTTTTTTGCCTAATGTTGCCAGCGAGGCTGCTAAGTTTATGGCTGTTGTGGTTTTTCCTACTCCACCTTTCTGGTTTGCCAACGATATTATTCTACCCATTCTATTTTCGAAGTTTTTTTTATCAATTGTGTTTTGCATCTCTTTTTTGTAAAAAAAAATAGCTTGTTTTTAAGCTGCTTTGCAAAGTTCTTGCAAACCATACATTTTTTTTACCGAATGGCAAAGATAAGAAATTTAATTGACCCATTCAAGCCATTCATTTTGCAATAAGTTTTTTTAAGTGTATTTTTATTTGAGTGGTGTTGCTACAATAACATTGGGTTTGGCTCTGATAGGTTTTATGTAAATTAATTAAATCTGAGATGTTTTTGATAGATAAATAAAATGTAATTATTATAGTATCTAATTGATTTACAGATAGGGGAGAGGGAATAAGAATAAGAAAAAAGATTTGGGCGTGCCCCTGCGGGTCGGGCTGGAGTTTATCCCGCCTCGAAGCGGGGTTCTTGTACCGCCGAAATACGGCGGCACGCCACTGCTATCCCTCACGCATCGCAGTGCGAAGGGCAGTGCGTTTTTTTAATACTGGGTCGATTGTAACTATAATACTTCTTCGACTGCTTTACCTATTCGGATTAAATCTATGTGGACAGGGTAAAAAAAAAAAAGAGGAATAAATTCCTCCTTTTCTAATACATTTTAAAGTGCAGAGGCAGTGACAAGGACTACATCAACACTAATTCTATTGCAAAAGTATATCAAATTTTGATATATACAATTAGAGGGAAGAAATAAACGCAAACATTTATCAAACATTAACGAATTCGTCTAAGATATCAACAAGCTTTTCATCCTCATTTTTAAACTCTTCAATCAATTCAGCAACATCCGACAACAATTTATCTGTTTCAACAAAAGGTAATTGATTATGCAAATAATTAATCAATCTAATACCGGAATACATTTTAAACTGATTCTCATTGTTGATAGTTATCGCTGGTCCGTTTTTTATGGATTTTTCAAACCTATGGTCAAATAAAATATTGTTGTGAGAACATAAATTTCTAATTGTAACAATTCTTGTCAAGTAATTATCTAAAACAGTAAACCACCTAACATTTAATGATTGAGAAATTTCTACTTTTAGTTTTTCCACTTTTAGTGAATTAAACAAGAGTAGAGCATCACCAAAAGTAAAATACTCGATAAGTTTCCAAGCTGGAACGTAATCATGTTTAGGATATTTTATGTGGTGTATTCCAATAGGGCTATGAATTTTGAATTTTTCATCGTAATTACTTTTAATTCTTTGAATGAAATACGAATCTACGTTTTTATATTTAATATACCAACATGGATCATCTTTGTAATGTAAGGAACACAAATAAATAATTTTTGTTTTAAAACTAATCTCTATTTTTTGAATATATCTTAAAACAGTATTTCTCAACTCATAATCAAAGTCATATAAATTCAGAGTATTGCATAGCGTGTAGCCTTTTTTGAACTCGTGCGTTCTATTTAACTTATTTGGATATGCTTTTTCAAAAGGAAACAAATAAAAACCTAAACGATAGTACCCTATTTCAAACAAGTATTTTTTTGCATCTTCATCTTTGTAAAGCGTGTCTAAACCTCTCTTTTTAATTAAGGCAAGTTGCTCGTCAAGTGAGGTGGCTTTTTTTATTTCTGGTTTATCAGTTTCATTCATACTATAGATATTATTTTATTTTGCCATTTGCTTAATTTAAATTTTTACGCCACAACAACCCTCTCATACTGCTCCACACTTACACGCTTCCCAAAATCTGGCTCTATCAGCAATACTTCTTCGTAACTTAACTCATAAAGTTTATAAACTAAGAGGTCGATTTGCTGCTCTAAAGAGGTGGTGTCGTATTGTGGGTTATTCTGTTTTAAAAACAGTATTTCTTCAACAATTTGTTCAAACACTATTTGACTTTCTTTTTTTAGTTTTTTAATTGGTACTGCTTTCCAATCGTCAGGATACACATCAATTCTACCTTTTACCAAGTAATGTATATAATTCTTCATAAGGGAAGAATTTAAAATGGACAAAAGATAAAGAATAGAATAATCTAAAGAAACCTCAATTAAATCATTACGATCTTCTTTTAAATTACTATAATATTTTTTTGTGTTGCTATTTAAGACAGAACGCAATTCAAAGTGAGGTACTGAAATAATTATTGTATTATCACAAATTTGACCATCTTTAGATAAAGTTGCTACTTTCTTTTGTCGAGAAAGTAATAATTTATCAAATTGATATAATTCAGGAAAAGTAGCACGCACTAAACGTTTTGGACATCTTTCAGTGTCCCATTCCAACCAATACTCTTTATTGATTTTATATCTATCAATATATTTACCTTCAGTATATCTACGTGAATTAATTGACGTTTCACAATCTGAAATTAAATCTTTCTTTTGAAATTTATTGGGATCCTCCTTTTCGCTATTCAATCTCAAACCATAACTAACGTAACAAATCTTACCAAGAGCTTCACAGGCATTGTAACTAAGATTCAATTTATTAATTTCAAATAAGTATTTATTTATACCTTCTACGGGTGCAATTCGTTCAAATTTAGAGTTTTCGAATATTATTCTTTTTGTGGGTTCTTTACTTTTTTGTTTACTAATACAAATGATTTTACTTCTTACTGACGCACTTTCAAAAACATACTGATTTGGAAAGAAAACAATTTGATTCAAGTGATTTTTAGTCTCAATTAAATCGATTAATTTCTCAGTATATTCAGCAATTCCAATAGTGTCAGGTATAATCATGGTGCTAAATCCAGTAGCATTGAGTACATTAAGAGATTGTTCAATAAAAGGTATGAATAAATCCCACATTTTATATGTAGTCTTAAATCTTTTCTCAATTTCCAGCCTACTTAATTTATCATTATTATCCCTAGCTTTAACATACGGTGGATTTCCAATAACCACATCAAACCCAGTAAAATTTCCAACTTCGTCAAGAAGTGAAGGAAATTCAAACCGCCACTCAAAACTATTGATATAAAGCTTATTATCCAAGGTGTCTTTTTCGGATTTAAGGTGTTTTTCTAATTTGGTTTTAGCTATTTTATAACCTTTTTTATCAGTGTCAGCTTTTCTTTCTCCAAAAACCCCTACCTGCTCATAATCAAGCACTTCTGCTTCAATTTTCTTGCGTGTTACTAAATCACTATTAAGCAGAGTAATTTTAAAAGCTCCTTTTATTTCTTCAATTTTCGCCCTAAATTGTTCTTTGGCTTCATGAGTATCAGTATATTCATCTACTATGTTTTTGTAATCTTGCAGTGTAAAGTTTGTTTTGTATTTTTTGTTGTATTCGGCAAATACATCTTTAATGTGTGCATCAAGTGCGAAACGGCTTATGAGCGAATTACCACACATAATTTTGTAATCCAAATTTGGCAAAGCCTGAGGTACATCTTCGTCCACCACCAATGCTAACCAAAAACGCAAGCGGGCTATATCCACCGCACCTTGTTCAATATCCACGCCGTAGATATTGTTTTGAATAATTTCTTTTTTTACGAGGCAAGCCGAGAAACTTACGTTTTTACCTAAGAAACCAAACAGAAGCCGACGAACCATAAAGATTTCGTTAAGCATACCCATTGGGAAAGCTCCCGAACCAATGGCTGGGTCGCAAATTTTTACGGCAACAAGTAGTTTTTGAATGAGTGTGGCGTTTGGTTTGTCCTGCAAACAATCGTCCACTTTGTGTGTTCGGATTAATTTTTCTACCGAAGGGTGCAATGCTTCCGGAGTATGTGTATGCAGGTAAGCAATCAAGCTTTCCTGACACATGTAGCGCACAATTTCTTTGGGCGTATAAAATGCTCCTTTGTCTTTGTTATCTTCGAGTAGGTTTTCGAAAATATGCCCCAACATTTCGGGGTCGATACCTACTTCGGCATCGTCCGGGTCGTTCTCATCAATGGTGAAATTGTATTGATTAAAGAATTCGAACAACTCACTGAAGTAATGCTTTGGAAACTGAACATTGGTATCGTCTAATGTTGTTGGTTCAAATAATCCACCGTTCAGATAAGGTATTTTTATTTCGGTGTCAATTTTGTCGGCAATATCATTGGTTCGCTCCCTATTCAGTGTGCTGAAAAACAGCGGTTCAAGTACTTGGTCTAGGAAATTATCCTGACAAGGCGATTTTTCATACAAATTAGCCATAAAATTGAGGTCTCCACCTTTCCAATCTTTGTTGACTGCCGGAACTCCCATCCAACCTTTCTTTTGTAGGAATTGCAAAAATACCAACCGACCAAGCAACTTCTTCACATAATCGCGCAATGGTTTTTGTGCTTTGACCGTATCGGTTTCGGTGTGGTCGATAAACTGTTTTAATGTGACTGAATCATCTTCAATAAACTTACAAAAGCGAGTGTATTGTATTTTGTATTGGTTAAAGAAATCTATCGAAAGTTTTTCGACAGAAAAGGCATCGGTAATTTTATCAATGTTGATTTCATTTTCAGCAGCAAGCTTTATCCAACGTTCGGCAGCACTGGCACAAAACGGGGTTCCTAAAATGTATGTGTAGCGTTTTGGAGCTGTAACAACTGTATTGAATACGCCAGTCTGTTCATCAATTTTGCTTTGTTGAGCAATAAAACTAAAACGGTATTCAGTCTGATTTTTGGAATAATAAAATACTAAAGCTGCGCTGAAAGTGCCTTTAATGTATTTTGCAGCAATATCCCGCAAGCCTTTTCTGTTCCGTTCGATTATGATGCTGTCGGCAACTTCAATTTCGAAAATAGCCACCGTTTGATTGTTGGGTAAATCGACATAGCCAATTTGACAACCTTGTTTAACGGCTTCCTCACCTTCAAAAAGTGGAAATGGGTTTGAGAAGAAATTGATTTGACCAAAAACCAATTTTAGAATTGGCATCCAACTCTCTCTGTTATACGAATTCTGAAACTGCGATTTTAGTTCTGCTTTTGTCATAATTGTATAGTTACTCAATATTAAGAATAGTTGCTAACTGGTGTAATTTATTGGTCAATAGCTGTTTATCTATAAGCTTGGTTTCGTAATCGGCAATAATTGCTGGGCTCGTACTACGTGCCATTGCATATTCAACCACCTCTGTATCTTTTCCTTTACAAAGTAAAATGCCTATACTTGGGTTTTCATCGGGTCGTTTCACATCCCTGTCGAGTGCTTCGAGGTAAAAATTAAGTTTGCCCAAAAACTCGGGTTCAAATTCCTGAATTTTAAGTTCAAATAATACCAAACAATGTAAATCACGGTGGTAGAAAAGCAAATCTGTTCTATAATCCTTATTTCCAACTTGCAAACGATATTGGTTTCCCATATAAGTGAATCCTTTGCCTACTTCGAGAATAAATTTCTGAAGGTTGTGCACAATAGCTTTTTCAAATTCGTTTTCGGAATGTCCATCGGGTAAATTGAGAAATTCAAAAACAAAAGGATCTTTGAATATGTTTTGGGGCAATTGGGTTGATATTTTACGAAGCTGATTATTACTCAACATAGTCCTTTCGTAAACAGCTGTATTGAGTTGTCTTTCCAAATCGCGTACCGACAAATTTTGCTCTATGGTTAAGTTCAGATAGAATATTTTTTCTTCGGCCGTTTTTGTTTTGTTTAATATATGCAAATGAGCCGACCATTGAATTTGTGACAACAGTGTTGACACAAATGTAGTTGACTCATTTTCTTTGAGTTGTAAAAGTGTCAACAGTGTTGACACAAATTGCTTATCAGTGTATGTTTCGTAAAATTGTTTCATCCGGTAAAGTCCTCTACGATTGAAACCAGTAAGTTCGGGTAGTTTCGACTGAATAAAATTAGCTAATTCCTGTACGGTATTTTCGCCCCAATTTCCGACATTTACTTTATCGGACACCACTTTACCAACATTAAAATAAAGCATTATCAACTCTGCATTTGCTTTTGCATAAGTGCGGCTTCTGGCATCCTGAATAAGCAACAGTATCTGCTCAAACTCTTTGTTTTGTACCAAATTAGTTTTCATAGTATTGTCTGATTATCAAAGCTTTCGCTAATTATAATTTCGGGTTCAATTTCTTTTTTTACAGACTTCACTGCTATTTCAGCAGTTTCTTTTTTGTATTCGTCCACCTCTTGTAGTGGATAATTGTTGAGTATTTTCATCAGCTCTTCTAACAACAATGTTGGTATAAGCGGTGCTTTCTTAACTGCTTTCTTTAAGTTGTTTATGTCCCGTTGCAAGTTTTGGAAACGACCAATTAATAAGGCACGTTTTGCTTTCAGAATGAGTTCTTTTTCAGTATCAGACAAAAAGGACAAAGGAAGAAAACCATCCAAGTAAACTTGTGCTTTAGCTTCATTAGGTCCCATTTTAGTGTCTATCTTTTTCTCAGTAGATTTTTCGGATTCTGCCCTTTGACCAAATTCAGTCAATGCTTTACTTACCTGGTCGTGGTGCATAGCGTGAAGCGGAATAGCTTTTTCGTCTATTTTAGCTTCAAATTCTTTTACGGTTTCCATAAACGATAACTCTTCAATAGTGCCATCGGCATTTATGTAAAGGAATAAATCCCGTTTGTTATTGCGTATAAAAGTAATTGTACCACCTTTTAATGTCTTGCTTTTTCGTCCAACTCTAGCTCTGAAAGGCATTTTTTTAATGCGTTTTATTAATTCCGGGTGTTGTTCTTTTTGATCACGCAACCAAAGCAGAATACGCAATTTTTCATCACGTTCTTCTTCCATGTTTTTGTCGAATAAACCAAAGGTTTCAAATTCCTCGTCGGGGGAATAAATTTGACTGTCTTCGCCCAATGCTGCATGGAAAGCAGCTAATTTCATTTTGGCTTTTTTCTCCAATTCAATATCCTGTTCAACTTTTGTTGTAGGAAAGAAGTTATAAATGAATACTGATTTAGCTTTACTACCAATACGGTTCACACGTCCAATGCGCTGCATCAGTCGGGTTGAATTCCAAGGAGTATCATAATTCACTATCGTATTTGAACGGTGCAGGTTAACGCCCTCTGCGAGTACCTCGGTGGAAATAACAATATCATAATCGTTTTTAGGGTGAGCATAGTTAGCATCAAAATTCTCACGGATAATGGGCATTAATTCTTTTTTGTTAGAACCTTCCACACAGATAATCCTTTTAAATCCTGCTTTGGTCAACTCCCTATTTAAGTACTCGGTTGTTTCTTTACTTTCCGAAAAAACTACTAATTTGCCTTCCAGATTTTTAGAGGTATCGAATAGTTCTGTTTTCAGATATTCGATAAACAGTTTTAATTTGGGGTCGTTGTCTTTTACGGTTTCCCATTCAGCCACTAATTCATCTAATATCTCTTGGTCATGCAAAAGACCCGAAAGAAACTGAGGGTCAAAATCATCAGGTGAACATATTTCAATGGTTGGGTCATTTTCCATTTCATGCAGCACCAATTCCATCAATTCTTCTTCCTTGCCATTCTCAATATATTCATTAACTTTAAGATTTGGAGCAATAAAAATTACCCCTGTTTCAAACATTTTGAGCATATTCCGGTTGGCTTGTGCATACCGTTCCAACGACATTGTAAACGCATAAAAACTACTGTCAATGCGTTTCACCAACATGGTTTTCATTATTTTTGCCAACTGAGTGGAAATTAAATCTGCTTTGGCATATTTCTTTTTCTTGTCTTCAACCAAGTATTTAATGGCCATGTATCTGAAATAATTCAACCGTTTTTCGCCTCTGGTCAAATAAGCTAATGTTTTGTCGTAAAGCGGGTCTAATACTTCATCTAACTGATAAAATATCTTTGAAGGCGTTTCAATTTTTGGGAATGTAATTCCCTGACTGAGCAAATCCTCGCTATAAGCTTCATTCTCGATTAAGTCGGTACGAGTTCTACGAACTGTAAGCGGTTCAATTACAACTTTACGAATGTCCTCGTAAATAGTTTTTACCGTTTTGTTGACTTGAATACTGTCTGCTACTTTTTTCTGTTTGTTGAAACTGTCGATATGTGTACGGAAGAAACGTTGTAAGTTTGTAACTTCCAATGTGCTGCTCTTAGAATCCTGAAACAGATACACTAAGTTTGCAATATCTTCAGGGCGGTTATTTAATGGAGTTGCAGAGATAAGTATTACTTTTTTATCAGCCAACGTACCATCCTGCAAACGGTGTTGCGTTTCTGTTTTGCAAAGTTTCTGTAATTGGTTATACATTTCAGCGGAATCGCTGCGGAATTTGTGGGCTTCGTCCACAATTATTAAATCGTATTGTTCGGGGTGTCTTACTTTATGAAGACTGCCATTTGATACAATATGATAATTATCTAATTTGAATTTTGTTAGTGTATCTTCCCATCCAGCTCTTAATACAGGAGGAATGATAATGAGAGTTTTGGATATGTGCGAAGGAAAATCGTTGGTATAGAAAAACCGTTTTGCAATTAATGCAGCCACTACCGTTTTGCCAAGACCAACAACATCAGCAAGGAAAAACCCACTGTGTTTCGTAAGTTTAAGAAATCCATCGTTTACGGCATCTACTTGATAGGATAATTTTTTGAAACCTTTTGGCAAATCGCCGACTGAATTTGGATTAAAGTCAATGCTTGTTCCGAAGTATTCAAGTAGGAATTTTAAATATACCTCGTAAGGTGTGAAAGTGTCATTCAAATATGTTTCCTGCTTTATCTTTACAACATCTTCAATTTGAATATCGACAGATTCATTCCATAATGCTTCAAACGTTTCTGTGGCAAATTCAATATCAGAGTTATCACGTAATTCAACATTAAATTCGAAATTGCGTTTTAATCCTGCATCGCTCAAATTACTTGAGCCTGTTATAACCGAACCATAACCATGCTCATGCTTTACAGCTTCACGGAAAATGTAAATTTTGGCATGTATTCTTTTGCTTGGGTGAATGCGAAGTTGAATCTTTTTTGAGGCAATGTCTTCAATAAATTGATACATTCCGGCTTCAACTTTCTTGTCGTATTTTGCAGTTTGAATGTTCGTTCTTAATTCTTTGTAGAATTCCTCTTGCGAACGTTCAGCATTTGGGTCAAACAATAAACCTTGCTGTGAAGCTTCATATACAAGTTTATCAACTTCAATACCTACTAAAATCCGAATCTCAGCAGTTTTCTCAATGAATGGGCGTATTTGGAAATATCCAGAAGCTCTGAAATAACCAACCAAGGCATCAAAAAAGTGAATGTTTTTATATTCAAAAATACCTTCTAATTTATGCAATAACGTATTGGCATCTTGATTTGTAAAGAATTTTGTATTCATGAAATTTTAAGTTTTGGTCTGTTTTAAAGTACGATTCTCTGAATAATAAAAAACTTTTTAATTTGTTTATTTAACCCTCACAAAGATAGCGAAAAAACTCAAAACAAAACATAACAACTTAACATTTACCGGACAGGTATATACAAAAAAAAACAAAGGGGAGCTTCACAGCCACCCTTTGCCACATTTTAACCTAAACCTTAACTATGAAAAATTTATCTGTTTGTTTACTCTGCAAAACTAAAAAAATTATTTCAAATCGACAATAGCATGATAAAATTAATTATGCCTTTTTTTCAACCTTTGTCATCAATGTCGTCAATGTCCCAGATATGATTATCTTCAACTTAAAAAACAAATTTTAAACTATCAAAATTGTCAATGCTGTAGTAGTATTCAATTAAGCACAGTGACTAGGTTAAAAACCAACGCAGCTAAAACATGAGAAACACCTGCTTAATGCACGCCATGCAGCAGCTGACAATAGACGCATTTGTGCAGTATCTATTTGTTACAACATTTTTCCATTACAACACCATTGTTTTTTTCTTCTATCTTCATAATCGTAAATAAACTTACGACAAATGCTAAAGCAAATATACTCACGAAAATCAGCTTGTTAAAATTTTTTGTTTTTACATTTCGTATAAATGATGTCTTTAAATATTCTAGTTCAAGCACTTTATTTATATTTTCATCGCTAATTAATCCTTCGTCAAATTTATTCACAATTAAGCTTTTGTCAAAAGACTTATTCTTCCCCTGATAAATATTTGGATAACTTTTGTAAGGCTCTGGAATTTTCTCAACGGGATTATTTACTGGAAGTATGATTTTTGCAATAAAAAAAATAGATAAAACAATTCCTCCAAAACTCAAGAAAAAAAGCGACTTTAAAAGAAATGAATATCTGTCAAAGTACGTAATAAAGTTGTCTACATCACTAATAAATAGTGCAACTATTCCTGTTAAAAGAATAATAACCACACCGACTTTACTATCAATAAATCGTATATTTTCTTGTACATCTTGTAACAGCGAGAGTAAAACATCTGTTTTCTTTTCGTTTTTTTCCATCATTTAATTGTATGAAGTTATAAATCCTTTTGTATCAGTTGCGTTTTTATGATTTTTCTCAATAAAAGTCAATTTACCACCTTTTGAACTGGGCCAAAAGAGTTTAATTTTTTTCATCGTACAAAATCTCATTATTCCCGTTTGATATCTTTGACGCTCTGTATACACATTCTCCTATTGCTTTAGGATGAAAATGATTCTCCATTCCAATTAATGTTACTATCGCTTTACTATACGCAATTCCAATTCCAATATTTAAGTCTGGTAGATCATATCTAGCATTCAAAATGGGATTTACTATATTTTTTGTATATTTTAGACATTTTTCTGCACAATCTCTTACTTTATATACTGCCTCTGGTTCTTCAGTTTCAAATAATGCTAAAAAACCATCACCTAGAAACTCTGTAATACCTCCTCCATAATCATTAACACAAATAAGACCTAGAGTATTTATGGCTGTCGTTTCATAAAGCACTCGTTGTAATTGAGAAACTCCTTTTTTATTAGAATATGCCTCAAGTAGGTGTTTTGTAGAGTTTCTAATATCAAGAACCATTGCTGAAAAGTTTCCAACTTTTCCTTCTCCACTCTTAACAAAAGGAAATCCAGGTATTTTACTTGGTTCTATACTATCACTCATTGTTGCAAGGCTTCTAACACTTTTATTTTCAAATGCATATCTAACATCTTTCCAGATCTTTTCAACCTTATCTAATTCTGTATTTATTATTCTCTCAATTTCTGATTCAGTTTCCATCTTTATTTTTTTTACGGCTAACACCTAAAGCTAAGCGCATTTGGCGGTTTGCGGGAGTATTCACTGTCGCCCTGCGACAAGGTGAATGCGGGCGCAAAAGTTGCAATATGTACGTCTGCCGACACGTGACCATAGGCGCGTTAGCAGTTAGGTACCTTCATGTTGATTTATTTTTTATTATAAATATAGCAATCGCAAAAATCACCAAAATATTTATTCCGAAATTTATCAAATAGTTCCAAAGCGGATAATTATTTATGACTGGTATAAAGTAAGATAACCAATTGAAAAATAGCATCAATAATATGTTCATGATGAAAATAATTGCTAACCCTAAAATAGTATTTTTCCTGTTTTCTTTTATAAAGAATGCTGTCATAAAAATAAAGAATCCTAGTATAATTAGATTAAAATTCGCACTTATAAACATCCAAAAATCTGAACGGATGTGGTTCGTATTTTTAGTAGTATTATTTGTTTCTTGGCTTTTCTTAGGGTTGTTTTTATCTTTACTAAAAACTGCTCTTACAAAAATCAAAGAGCTATTCGTATACTTTTTAATATAGTCGTAATAATGTTTCCTGTATTTATATTCGTTTTCAAAATTATTAAGTTGAGTGAAATATACTAAATCGTTTTTAAACTCTTTTTTTTGTTGATTTATTTTTTCAATTGCGTTTATCTTGTTATTAACGTGTATATCGTATGTAAAATTTGTTATTCTGTCTGTTGTTAGTAAACCAATAACAATAATTAAAAACATTCCAAATCTTTTCCCTAACGATTTTGATTTGTCTAATATATAATCTTTAAATAATTTGTATACAATATCCATGTCTTTGTTTCTTTTTATTTTTTTTTATGCCTAACAACCGTGACTATGGGCATTTGGCGTCCCTATAGCTATCAAGGATGCGGGAGCATTCACTTCATTGCTTTTGATTTAAATACTGGTGTATAACCCATTTTTTCAATTTCGGCATACAAATCTAAATAAGATTGACTGTCTTTTTTAAATGTTTTGCAATGAGACTGCACAAAATCCTTAACATAGTTCCAATCGAATACGTCCTCATTTCTATTAATATTTTCCAAGAAACCAAACCAATTAATTGATGTTGTTCTTGCAAAATAATTATCAGTACTTCTTTTGGGTAGATTCCAAAATTCACGTGCAAATAAATCTAAAAGATCCTTGTCTCTGAAAATATCTTTTTCATTTATCGACTTAAAAACATCAGCTTTTAAACTTTTGGCTCCATAAACTTTGGCTTTTGATAAAATACTTGAATTTTTTTTCCATCGGTTTATATTTTTTATCTACTCTTCATCTGATTATTCAACTTCCTTACAACTTCTTTAACCCACTTTGCAGCAAATCAGCATAAAATTACTGCTATACAATGCTTTGCTACTCTCGGAGTTCAGATTTGAGCACTACAGATTTTTTCTTTATGAAGGGTGCATATTTGTATTTTAGAGCATCATATAGTTTTTGTACTTTTTG
>CAMDNO010000075.1 GCA_945902955.1 Porphyromonas cangingivalis | reverse complement strand
AAAAGTACAAAAACTATATGATGCTCTAAAATACAAATATGCACCCTTCATAAAGAAAAAATCTGTAGTGCTCAAATCTGAACTCCGAGAGTAGCAAAGCATTGTATAGCAGTAATTTTATGCTGATTTGCTGCAAAGTGGGTTAAATTACATTAGGAACTCTTGAAAATCCTTTGTGTAATGTTCGTTTGTATTCATGATGTAAAGTTACAAAATTTTACTTGACCGAAAGGGAAAAACAGTTTAAAATAATTGGTATACTTTTCCTGACTTCGACACTTTTAAAAGTTAAATTTTATAACCAACTGATAAATAGCTATATATGAATTTAAGGACACCCAAATGGGTGTCCCAGCATTAAAAGTGCTTATCTTTGTTCTATGTTTGTGAGAAAAAAGAAGAATCCAAGCGGCATAATCAGTGTACAGGTCATCGATAAAAGTCGTGGTAAGTATGTAGTGGCTAAGACTATCGGTAGTAGTTCTGATAATACCACTATTGATGAGCTATGTGCTCAGGCTGAGGATTGGTTATCTGTTTATGTTCAAGGACAAGATTTATTCAAACAATCAACCAAAGAACAGGAGGAAGTTCATACTGTTCAAAACCTGCTATCGAACATCGACAACATTTTAATCAATGGTACCCAATTAATTTTGGATAAAGTTTTCCGATTAATTGGTTTTGATCAAATCAATGATGACATATTACGCCATTTGGTAGTTGCTCGCTTAAGTCAACCAATGAGTAAATCTGGAACAGTTGAGTATCTTAAATCGTATTTCGATGAAGACATTCAACTGCATAAAATTTACCGATACTTAGACAAACTTTACAACACACAACAAGAAAAGACACAGCAAATAAGTGTTACGCATACACAGAAGATACTTGGTGGAAGTATTGGATTAATGTTTTACGATGTAACCACACTTTATTTTGAGACAGAGGATAGTGATGAATTAAGAGAGACCGGATTCTCAAAAGATGGAAAACACAGCCAGCCACAGGTTGTTTTGGGATTGCTGGTGAGTAAAGATGGATATCCTTTGTCGTATTCTCTTTTCAATGGTTCTCAGTTTGAAGGAAGAACAATGATTCCTTTGATTGACGACTTTGTAAAGCGATTTAATCTTGCTGATTTTGTTGTGGTAGCTGATTCAGGTTTAATGAGTAAATCAAATGTAGCATTACTGGAGTCCGGGGGGTATAAATATATAATTGGCGCAAGAATAAAAAATGAACCTGAACAAGTTAAACAATGGATTTTTTCACTTGACAAGCAAGAAAATGAGTTTTATGAGCTTAAAAAGGGGAATACCAGATTAATTATAGGATATTCTACAAAACGAGCGAAAAAAGATAAGTACAACAGAGATAAAGGAGTAAAACGGCTTCAGATCGCATACAAAAGCGGCAGTATCACGAAAGAAAATATCAATAAACGTGGATATAATAAATTCTTAGAGATATCGAGTAATGTAAAAGTTGAGATTAATAATCAAAAAGTTCGTGATGATGAGAAATGGGATGGACTAAAAGGATACATTACAAATACTTCTCTTTCAGCCAAAGAAGTTTATGAACAATATTCCGGGCTATGGGTGGTGGAGAATGCATTTCGGGTTACTAAAGGAACCATAGAACTGCGCCCAATGTTTCACTTCAATACACGAAGGATAGAAGCTCATGTTTGCATCTGTTTTGTGACATACAAGGTTTATAAAGAACTGGACAGAATACTAAAACTTAATGGAATTGGTCTAAGTGTTGATAAAGTGATAAGTATTTCTAAAACAATAACCACAATTAAAGTAAAACTGCCCATAAGCAATACGCACTTATCAAAAACGATGCTACTAACATCTCGACATAAATCTATTGAAATGCTATTCGATGATAACTTTTGGAGCAGTATATAGTATTTAATTCCGATATGCTTTTGCTGGAAATTGCATAAACGCAAATTATTTTAAACTAAAAGGCAAATAGACCATTCTGAACCTATTTTGCCAATTTTGGGAGTCCCAGTGTCGAAGTCAGGTGTAATGTTCGTTTGTATTCATGATGTAAAGTTACAAAATTTTACTTGACCGAAAGGGAAAAGCAGTTTAAAATAATTGGTATACTTTTGAATTGAAATACTGGTACACTTTTCAATTAATATAAACACCCCACCTCCGTCAGTGGACGGACAGGCTCCGAAGGAAGAGCAAGAATGGTGGTGGTGGTGGTGGTATCCCTATCGTAGGGCAATTGGTGTAAGGGAGTTGGTGAAGTTGGTATTGATGACAGTGGTAAGTGATTAATGATTAATTATTTCGGGGCAAATACAGATGATGTATACGTTCCGCTGATGTAAAACAGATTGTGTGGTTTTGTTTAACAAAGAAAAAAAAACACCGTAGGCTTGAGGGCTTGCGGTGTTTTTTGTTGCAATTTGGAAACACATTAGAAATTAATCTCTACGGCCCAAATAAATCAAAATGTAATATACCAAAGTAGCTAATGAGCCAAGTGCCGCTACTACATAAGTGTAAGCTGCCCATTTTAAAGCATCTTTAGCTGGTTCTTGTGTGCTGTAATTGGTAATTCCGGCATTGCTCAACCAAGCTAATGCACGGCTACTTGCATTAATTTCGACTGGTAATGTTACAAAACTGAAAAAAGTAGTTATTGCAAATAATACGATTCCGGCCAAAAGCAATTGTGGAAAACTGTTGACCAATAATATACCTGCCAACAAAACCCACTGCATCCAGTTGGAAGCAAAGCTTACCACCGGAACTAATTTTGAACGCATGGTTAGCGGTGCATAAGCAGTAGCATGTTGTACGGCATGACCACACTCATGTGCAGCCACAGCTGCAGCAGCTACAGAGCACGAATCGTAAACGCCTTCGCTCAAATTTACTGTTTTTGTTAACGGGTTGTAATGGTCGGTCAATTGCCCGGCGGTGGAAATGACTTTTACATCGTAAATTCCATTATCGCGTAACATTTTTTCAGCTACATCTTTTCCTCTCATTCCATTGGGCAACGGAATTTTTGAATACTTTTTAAATTTTGATTGTAAGCGCGCCGAAATAGCCCAACTCAATAGGGCAAATACACCAAAAATAATATAACTTCCTAACATAGTTTATTTTGTTTTTAAATTTATGCTTTTTAATACGACAAAATTCTTGCCAAATAACATTTTGTCAGTATAGATGTTTTTGTGGGCTTTAAAACCTGTCCGAAATTGAAAATGTTGTTAAAATTTATGGTTTATTTCATTTTGTTCATCAAATTCAATGTCTATTTTTCCGAAAAGATTACTTTTGTCAATTGATTCTATTTAAAACTATAAAACACACACATGAGTTATTTAATTAAGCCTGCTAATTACAGACCTTTACTCGATTTGCAGCAAACCGAGCTTGGTATTACCAAAATTAAAGATTTTTTTCAATCAAATTTATCATCCGAATTGCGGTTACGCCGTGTAACAGCTCCATTATTTGTACTTAGAGGTACCGGAATTAATGATGATTTGAACGGTACTGAACGTGCTGTAAGCTTTCCGATATTAGATATGGGCGATGTACGCGCCGAAGTGGTTCACTCGCTTGCCAAATGGAAGCGAGTAACGTTGGCCGATTATAAAATTGAACATGGTCATGGAATTTACACCGATATGAATGCCATTCGTGCCGACGAGGAATTGGGCAATCTCCATTCGTTGTATGTTGACCAATGGGACTGGGAGTTGGTAATGTCGGCCGAAGAACGCAATGTTGAATTTTTAAAAAAAATTGTTCGTAAAATCTACAATTCATTTTTAAGTACTGAATATTTGATTTCTGAAAAATTTCCTCAAATCATCCCTTGTTTACCTGCCGAAATTACTTTTATACACGCCGAGGTATTGCGCGAGTTATATCCTACACTTACGCCTAAAGAACGCGAAAATTTGTTTGTGAAAGAGCACAAAGCAGTTTTTATTATCGGAATTGGTGGGGCACTGGGCGATGGTAAAAAGCATGATGGGCGAGCACCCGATTACGATGATTGGTCGACACTTACCGAAAATGGGCTTCATGGGCTTAATGGCGATATATTGTTGTGGAATCCGGTATTGGAAATGGCATTCGAAGTGTCGTCGATGGGAATTCGAGTTGATAAAAGAGCACTATTGCGTCAGCTCGAAATAGAAGGTAAAATAGAACGTTTGGAATTGTATTTTCATAAACGATTGATCGAAGATAGCTTACCACTCTCCATTGGTGGTGGGATAGGGCAGTCGCGCTTATGTATGTTTTTTCTTCGTAAAGCTCACATTGGCGAAATACAAGCAAGTATATGGCCAGAAGCTATGCGAGCTGAATGCGAAGCAAATAATATTCCGTTGATTTAAAATTTTAATTTCTGAAATTTAAAAGAGGATAATGTAATAGTTGTCCTCTTTTTTTGTGCATCGCAAAAATACGAAATGAATGTTTTGCAACGTATTATATCGGAGTGATTGCGAAATACGAAAGCTAATCTCACTTCTTTTTCTCGATTTTTAATTTTAAGTATTTCGCAAATAAAAAAATCTTGCTTTCTCAAACGATATAAATTTGTAAAATTGTGAATGAATAGTACTCGCAATTATTACTACTTTATTACAGCTATATCCTATTACGTATTTAATCATTATTGTTAAACAATAGCTGTTATATATTAAAAACATTTATATATTAGTTTGTATTTGCTTCAATTAACTTAAATAATGTATTGTTTTTAGGTTTTAAATTACATTCAAATTTATGCTATTACTACAAATTACATACTTTTGTAGCAATTTTTACGATCTAAATGTACAATATTAAACCAAAATGCTGAATAAATTTTATATATTTATAAATGATATTTTTATATAATTAAATTTTATATTATTGTATATCAAATAATTAGTTGTATTTGTGCGTGTTGTTCTGTTTTTTTACATCAGAATTTTTTACTGAAATTTTAAATATCACTTCAAAATATCATTTTTAGTTGTTTTATTAACAAATAAAAGACCAAATTTACAAATTTCAATTTGTAGCAAAATAGTTAGATTATTACAATGGAGTATAAAGTCTATTACAAATTGTTTTGAGGCTAAATATTGTGTTTTTGACTTAATTTTACCGTAAAGAAATTTATGATTAAAAGCTTTATAGAAAGCATTTTTATTCCACAATCTTTCAGTAAAAGTAAGTCATTATGAAACACCTAATTCAAATCAGTTTATTCGTACTTTTCGTGATTTTATCCACTGAAGTACAACAGGCACAAAATATTAATGTTTTGTGGTTCGATGCATCGTTATCTTATACTCAAGGTTCGGGAGTTTCGGTTGTAATAAATCCCACCGATACTTTTACTGTTAATAATAAGTTTACATTGGAATTGTCGGATGCAAGCGGTAGTTTTGCAAGCCCTATTAAATTAAAAGAAGTAAACGAATTTTACACACCTGTGATTAATGCAGTTTTACCAGCATTACTTGCCGATGGTAAATACAAAATGCGTATTCGCTCGTCGAACCCGGTTTGGATAGAAGAAACGCCTTCATTTGACGTGAAAGCTGGTATGGCTGCAAAAGTTCCGACTTTAACTTCGAAGTTGCCAACTTCAAATACAACTTATTTCAATTGTCAGGATAATAATATAGGTGGCTTAATGTTTGGTTCATTAAATCAGCCTGTTGAAGCTACTACAAAGACGATGAATGCTGCACAACGATTGGTAATAATAAACGATTATGTAAATACTGATAATTATAGTATAATGCTATATGATGTGCTTACAAATAACCAAATAGCACTTACCCACAATGGATACTCAATTACCATTCCCGATAATTTGCCATTAGGTACTTATGTTTTACAAGTAACGCATACTATCAACAATACTTCAAGTGTTTCAGGTAGCGTATTTTTATTTCATGGAAATGGAACTAATCTTGGAAATTCGAGTAGTGAAGAGATTTGTATTAACAATAGTGTAAATTTTAGTGTTGATAATTCTATTTCTGGTATTGGCCGTAACTATATGGGTTCTAAATATTTAGTGAACTTTGGTGATGGCTCTGCTGTTGCAAGTTTTACACAGCAACAATTAAAGACCAATCCAATTATTGGACATATTTTTACAAAATCCTCTTGTTCCGAAAAAGGAAGTTCGTTTTATGTAAATATTCAATTGTTAAATGTAGGTGTTAACGGTTCATGTGGCATCTATGCTGCAAATGGCAATGGTGTGAAAAAATCAATTAATGTAAGTACGCCTCCTAAGGCCGATTTCAAAGCAAAGGCTACTTATTGCTTAAATAAAGTTCTTACATTCGAAAATATTACTATTCCTGGTTTTTATGGTACAAGTGGATGTAAAGATGCTTCAAATTTTTATTGGTATTTCAAAAAACCGGGAGATGCAGATTATACACTTGTAACCGAACCCACTTGGGTTGATGCAAAAGGTAATTTAACTATACCTGTTACTGCTGTTGATAAAGCCGGCTGCTGGAGCATTAAAATGGAGGCTCAAAATCAGGATTTATGCCAAACAATTAGCGATAATGAAAAATCGATCATTGTTGAGGATGTTGCTAAATCAATTTTCGAAGCTTCTGCCGATTCAATTTGCATCGATAATACCATCACTTTTACTAATAAATCGAGCGTTTTGAATATAGCTTGTAGTGCTCCTACTTTTACTTGGATAGTGGAACCACAAAACGCACAAAATGCAAATGGATATAGTTTTGTAACAAAAGCTGACGATGCCTCAATAAAATTTACAAAACCCGGCGTATATGTAGTAAAACTTAAAATTGTAAATGCTTGTAGTACTGTAATTTCAACAGGTAAATCAATTTATGTAGCTGGTGGCGCATCAGTAGCACTTACTACTGACAGTTTATCAACTTGTATTGCTAAAAACATTTCTTATACAATGGATTTCTCGAAAGCTAGTATTAAACCAATCTACAATTCGAATTATGGAAGTATTAGTAGTTACAAATGGGTTATAAGTGGTGATAATGTTTCGTCTTCCGATTATCAGTTTTTAAATAATACATCTGCTGGTTCGGCATTTCCAATGATTGAATTCAAATCGGCTAAAAAATACAAAATTTCGATAGAAGTACTTAGCGATTGCCAAAAAGCAGCCATTGATACTATGAATTTATATATCAACGAAATACCTGAAATAAATTTAACTGAAAATAGTCAAACAATATGTAGTGGTACTGCATTTAAGAGCCTTGTTTTGGGAAATGCAAACTACAAATGGGTTTTAAAAGCCACACGAAACATTGTAACTGCAGCTACAAGTGGTACAGGAAATAGTATTGAAGGCATGGTAATTCATAATGTTTCTGATACTATTGGCACGGTAACTTATACAATAGTTCCTACTTCGGGTTTGTGTACTGGTGCCGAAATGCTTTACAAAATAAATGTAACTCCATTGATGAGAGCTGAAGTTGTTAGTAATAAAGAATTTTGTTTAGGTACCGAAAATGCTCAACTGAAATTGGTTTGTAAAAATGGAGTTTCACCATATACTATTAATTTTAGTGTAAACGACGGTGCTGTACAACAAATTTCGTCGAAAGTTACGAGCGACACTATTACAATTAGTATCCCTACCTCAAAAGTTGGAACATTTACTTACCGTATTTTAAGTATAAACGATGCCGATTTTGCAACTTGCGATAATCAAATTGGAGACACAGTAACTGTGGAAGTTGTTGATAATCCATTAATTATTGCTCAGCCTTTGGCTAATCAACAAGTTTGTATTGGAGCCGAAATAGATACACTTGCAGTGGTTTGTGCAGGTAATACAAGTTCTCAAAAAATTCAATGGTTCAAAAATACAGCAAATCGTAATTTTGGTGGACAAGTTATTGATGGTGCAAATTCATTGAAATATAAACCTACTTCATTTAGTGTAAAAGGAGATTATTATTTCTACTGCGTAATAACACTCAATGCAAGTAATTGTGGAGTTGCAATTAGCGATGTGGCACATATTGAGGTGGTTAGTGATCCAATCATTACTTCAAACAAAAATTTACTTCAATCAGTTTGTAAAAATACCAGTTTGAAAGCCCTCGAAGTACAGGCTGAAAATGGTATTGGAGAGTTCAATTATCAATGGTATGTAACCAACGATACGATTAAATCGACATGGACAAAAGTACAAGGAGCTAATGTTTCAACTTTTATACCTAATAGCGAAGTTGCCGGAACTAATTTTTACTATTGCGAAGCTTCACAAGCTGCAAAAGGTTGTAGTGCAATAAGTAAATATTTTAAAGTGGAAATTTTTGAAACACCTGCTATAACAAAACAACCACTATCGCAAAATACTTGCAAATCGGAAAAATCGCCTATCCTTAGTGTAGATTATTCGGGTGGAAGTAGTTTAGTAAACTATCAATGGTTCGAAAATTCGTTGAACTCAACCGAAAGTGGTCGTGCAATTGCCAACGCAACAACTAAAAATCTAAGTGTGCCTACAACTAATGCCGGAACTTACTATTATTATTGTCGACTTACTTTTGGTACCGAAGGTTGCGCAACAATTGTTTCGAACATAGCTCAAATTACAGTAACACAATTTCCAATTGTTAGTAATCAAACAATAGAAGTGATAAGTGGTCAACGATTTACTTTAAATCCTATTGCAGGGGAAAATGATTTTATTCCTAATGGAACAAAATATACCTGGACAATGCCAACTGCTAACTCAAATTCGGCACTTATAGGAATGACTGCTCAAACCACGCCACAAATTGCAATTTCCGACAGCATTGAAAATCATTCGGATACCATTTCGAGTATTCGATATACCATAACGCCGGAACTAAACGGTTGCTCGGGTGCAAGTTTTTACTTGAACGTAATTGTATCTCCTGCTCTAAAAGTTATTGTTAAAAAACAAGATATTACTTGTTTCGACGAAAACAACGGTCAACTTGAAGCTACAATTATTGGTGGAGCACGATTTACGACAGGAAATCCATATAAATTCAATTGGATTGGCCCTAACGGATTTACATCGACAAACTTACGACTAACTAACTTAATTTCGGGTGATTATACATTAACAGTAACCGATGCATTAGGTGTTGAAATTAGTAATAAATACATTATCGAACGTCCCGAAAAATTAACTATTACAACGGTAAAATTTGTTGAAATAAATTGTAGTGGCGACAATAGTGCTTCTATAAATGTAAACATTGCTGGTGGAAAAGGTAAATATACTTACCAATGGACGAAAAATGCTGTAAATTATTCAACATTAGAAGATTTGAATTCATTAACAAAAGGCGTTTATTCATTAACTGTTTCCGACGAAAATGGCTGTATAGCTACTTCGAGCAATTACGAAATATCTGAATTTGAACCTATTGTTATTGATGTAACCGAACAACAAAATAATACTTGTTTTGGTGGTGCTAATGGTAGTTTAAAAATAAATGTAACAGGTGGAACAAAAATTGAAAGTTCCGAATTAGGTTACACATTCAGCTGGACTGGACCAACTAATTTTAAAAGCATTACAAAAGATATTGCAAATTTGGAAAGTGGTGAATATCAATTAGTAGTAACAGATAAAAATGGTTGTTCGGCCACATTGAAAGTGAACATTACCCAACCAACCGAAATTGCAATTGCCACAACGGTTACTCCTGCTTCGTGTTTTGGCAAAAATGATGCTTCTATTAATTTAGAAGTGAGTGGGGGTAAAGCACCTTACACTATCGAATGGAGCAATTTTGCTACTGGTTTTAATCAACAAAATGTATCGCCCGGCACTTATACTGCAAAAATTATTGATGCTAATAATTGTGAAAAATCAATCGAAATAAAGGTACAAGACGAATCGAAATTTACTGTTTATCCTACCGTTCGTCAAATTACTTGTAATGGAGCTAAAGATGGAAGCATTAAGCTCGAAATTAAGAGTAATCGCACAGGAATAAAAGTGAAATGGTTGGATGGTTCAAAAGCCGGAAACGAACGCAATAACTTGGCTTCCGGTGTATACGCAGTAGAAGTTAGCGATGGAGGTCCTTGTGTAGTAACCAATACATTTGTTATTAGCCAACCTTCAAAATTGACTTTAACTTCGAAAATTAAAAATGCTTTTGGATGCGATGCTACCAATAGTGGTGCTATAGAACTAAATGTTGTGGGTGGTTCTGCTCCTTATAACTTCGAATGGTCTAATGGTAAAACTACAAAAAATATAGATAATTTAGTGCAAGGTACTTATATTGTTACTGTTACCGATTCATTAGGATGCTCAATTTCCGAATCGTTCGAACTTTTGCGCCATGAACCTTTGAAAATTGAAGTTGCAACAAAAATTTCTTATTGTAATGTAAATCTTAAATACAAACAAATTTGTTCAGCATCAGTTAGTGGTGGTTTGGCACCTTACAGCTACAATTGGTCGGGTGGCATAGTGGATTCAACGAATAGTTCAATGATGGAAAATTTTGTTAATCAAACAGTGGCTCTCGAAGTAGTGGATGCTTTGGGTTGTAGCGCAACTTATTATTTCAATACCGAAATCCCCGAAAGTCATATCGAAACCGCAGTAATTGATTGCAACGGACAAGTTTATAAATTTGATATTAAAACACCGCCTACAGTATTTAATAATGTAGTTTACGATTGGAATTTTGGAGATGGAACAAGTTCGAATGCTAAATCGCCTACACATTTATACCTAAAATCGGGCGATTATAACGTGAAATTAAAAATTACCAGCGACGAAGGAATTTTGAATTTTGTAACTAATATGATCGTAGAAGCTTTACCAGTGCTTAAACTCGACCGCGAACCTCGTTTCTGCAAAAACGATTCAGTAGAATTAATCGTTTCGGGAGCCGAAAATTATATTTGGAATGATGGTACACGTGGAAATAGAAAAGTGGTTCGTAACGAAGGCAATTATACCGTTATGGGAACTTCGGCAAATGGATGTACATCAACTTTAGCTTTTACTGCTAAGCATTACGATTATCAAAATTATGAAATTTACACCGATAAAACAGTTTTGACGCTTAACGACCCAACACTTAAAGTTTGGAGTAACGATATAAATCTAACTAATTATAAATGGGAATTTGGCGACAGTTCTAACGACGAAGGTAACTATGTGAATCACACTTACGACATAAATAGCCCTGTAACTGTAAAAGTTAAGCTTAATGTGGTTAATCCTTATGGTTGCACCGAAACCGCCGAAAAAACTGTTTGGCTAATTATGGAATCAATACCAAATACATTTACGCCCAATAGCGATGGAGCAAACGACAAATTTCTGAAAGGAGCAAAAATTCAAATTTTCAACTCCAATGGCATTGTAATTTACGAAGGCTTAGAAGGTTGGGATGGAACATATAAAGGTAAACCAGTATCTACCGACACTTATTATTATGTAGTATATTATTCTACTCCCGAAGGTATTGTAAATAAACCTGGTTTTGTATTTTTGGCTAAATAATTGATTAAAATTCACAGGTTAAATAAAAATACAGAATATGCGCACTATATTAATTACTGGAATACTTATACTGGTTTTGCAAAATGTGCAAAGCCAGTCACAAATTCGATTGAATAATTTTTGGAATAATGGGTTTTCGTTAAACCCGGCAGCCATCAACGACTCATATCGCAATTCGGTTACAATTGCCACACGCAAACAATGGCTTAACTTTCCGGGTGCGCCAACTGCTATTTATGCTGCAGGCACCATGTATCTCGAAGATTATTCAACCCAACTTGGCTTAAAGGTACTCACCGAGCGCAAAGGATATACACAAGCAACTGATGTCAATTTGGCCTATGCTTACGCACTGTCAGTATCCGACGAATTTGTTGTAAATATGGGCTTTTCGGGTAGTTATCAGAATTTTGCTTATGATCGAAATATGATTTCATTTTCCGACGACGAAAACAATGCTGCTATTTACGAAAATCTGCTTTTTAAAAATAGTTTTAATGCTACTTTAGGAGTCGAATTTGTTTACAACGCATTAAAATTAGGCTATTGTTCTCAAAATGTATTTTCAGCATTTAATACCGAAAATCAACTTAATTTAAATACAAATATGTTGTATTTATTTTACAAACAACAATCGGTAAATCCTTTAAATTTTGGATTGGGAATAAGTGCTTTTCAGTATTCTGATTTCTTTCAAACTGAGCTTAATAGCTCCATTTTTTACAAAAGAGATGCTCAAAGCAATGAATTACAACTTGGATTATTTTATCGAACTATGTCTGAAGTAGGCCTTATTGCTGGTATCGATTTTGGGAAACTTAAAATTTCGTATAGTTTCGATTATAATATGGGACAAGTACTTAATCATTCGTACGGTACACACGAAATAATGTTTACTTATAATTTTAAACCTTCCAGAGTATGTAAAACTTGTCGCTGGTTTTAGAAACCCTAAAATGAGAATGCACCAAATGCTAATTATCAACTAAACGTTAAATCTATTCGTTTTCGAAACATTATTATCATTAATTTTGTTACAATTTTTTACTGTTAAAAAACCGTGATTAAATACGTAAACAATAATATTTTGTTTTACATTTATTTGGTTTAATAGTTCATGTTTTCAAAATTAAAATAAAATTCAATGATAAACTTCTATAAAATTGAAAATGTATATGATCCAAACTTCGAGGAGCTATACCATTTATACAACAGTGCATTTCCATCTTACCAACGAAGAACATGGGCCGGTCTCGAAACTGTGTTCAACAAAAAGCCTGCTTTTCAGTGTTTTGTAATTAAATTGGATAAGGAATTTGTTGGACTATTAAATTATTGGACATTTGAAAAATTTGTGTATATAGAGCATTTTGCCATACATCCCAATTATAGAAACAGAGGTTTAGGAACTATGGCGCTCAAAGAATTTATTTCGAAAACTGAATTACCTGTTATTGTTGAAACCGAATTGCCTCGTTCGGTTGTAGCCAGTCAGCGTATCCATTTCTACGAGCGTTTAAACTTTTATATGACTACCAATTTCTATATGCAACCACCTTACGAAGGCAGTCAGGTAATGATGTCGATGCTTATAATGTCAAACGATTATCATTTTGTAAACAAGTATTTTACGCAAATAAAAAATACACTTTACAAAGAAGTGTACAAGTACGATCCGAAAAAACATAAATAATACGAAACAAAAATGGGGCTCAAATGAGTCCCATTTCTTTTGCTACTATGTGCATGTATTTTATTGCAGCATCGTATTCGTTTGGAATAATACCATCTAAAATAGCGTCCTTTATCCGCGTTTTAATATCGCCAACTGTGGCACAGGCCGGAAGTTTAAAGGTATCCATAATTTCCTGACCGCTTACAGGTGGCTGAAAATTCCGAACGCGATCTTTCTCTTCAATTTCTTTTAGCTTTTTTCGAACAAGTTGAAAATTTGATTTGAAGCGTTTTACTTTTTCCTGATTTTTGGATGTGATATCAGCCTCACAAAGCATCATAAGTTCCTCAATATCATCGCCGGCATCGAATAGTAATCTCCTTACAGCCGAATCGGTAACTTCGTCCTCGCTCAGCACAATAGGGCGCATGTGCAGGTTTACCATTTTTTGAACAAAGCGCATTTTTTCGTTTGTAGGTAACTTCATTCGACGAAAAATTTCTGGAATCATTTTTTCACCTACAAAATTATGATTGTGAAATGTCCATCCCAAACGGGGATCAAAACGTTTCGTTCGGGGCTTTCCAATATCGTGCAAAAGTGCCGCCCAACGCAACCACAGATTGTCGGTGTGCATACAAAGTCCATCCAAAACTGCCAGAGTATGGTAAAAATTATCTTTGTGGCCAACGCCATCTTTAGTTTCGGCACCTTTAAGCGCCAACACTTCGGGGAAAATGAGTTCGAGCAAGCCTGTTTTTTCAAGCAAAATAAATCCCACCGAAGGTTTGCGAGACATCATTATTTTGTTTAACTCGTCGGCAATTCGTTCTTTCGAAATAATTTCTATGCGTTCTTTGTTTCGAGCAATGGCATCGAAGGTGTTTTCTTCCAGAAAAAAGCCCAATTGAGCCGAAAACCGAATGCCACGCATCATTCGTAGCGGGTCATCGGAAAAAGTAATATCGGGATTAAGAGGCGTGCGAATGACAAAGTTTTTCAAATCATTCATTCCATTAAATGGGTCGACTAACTCACCAAAACGGCTTTTATTCAGGCAGATGGCCATAGCATTAATGGTAAAGTCACGTCGATTTTGGTCATCCTCAATAGTTCCGTCTTCAACAATTGGTTTACGCGAATCGCGCATATACGATTCTTTGCGTGCACCTACAAATTCAACTTCGAGGTCTTTAAATTTTATTTGAGCTGTGCCAAAGTTCTTAAAAACAGTTAGATTGGCCTTTTTACCCAACTCGGCAGCCACAAAGCCTGCAAGTTCAATACCGCTCCCGAGTGTAACAACGTCAATATCTTTGGATGGTCGTTTCAAAAAAATATCGCGCACAAATCCGCCTATCACATAACATTCTTTTTGATGTTCATCGGCAACGCGCGAAATAATTTCGAATATTTTATCTTGTAAAAACTCTTTCATTATCAATTTTTTGAGAAAAATCAATTTTCAATTTGGGCTACAAAGGTAATATTTTTTAAACATTAATTGGATTAAACATTTTATATTTACCACAAATGGCTCTAACTAACTGTTAATAACTCAAATTGCCACATTCGCAATAAATAAAAATAAATGCTTACCTTTGTGTTTTTGTAAAAAGAAAGACATAAAATACTATTAATATATTGAATAATACCAACTTATAATGTATATTGCCAATATTAAATTTTCAGTTTTCGAACTTGTTTTACTCGGATTATTTTTTCTCGCATTCAGTTATCAACTTTATTTTTATTTTCGCTACATAAATGGCGTTTTATCGTACAAACGAAAACTGAAAAAATCCAATACAATATTACACTCATCCCAACCAGGGGTTTCAGTAGTTATTTGTGCGCGCGACGAAGCTGAAAATCTTCGTAAATATCTACCTTTATTTTTAGATCAGGATTATCCTGAATTTGAAATTATTTTAGTAAACGATGGGTCTACTGACGATACTGAACTTTTGCTCAACGATATGAAAGAGCAATATCCCAAACTGCGTTCTACTTTTGTACCTTATGGTGCAACAAATGTAAGTACTAAAAAATTGGCACTCACACTCGGAATAAAAGCTGCCAAATACGATTGGATATTGCTTTCCGATGCAGATTGTATGCCCGATGGCAAATCGTGGATAACAAATATGGCACGTAATTTCAATCAGGGCGTAGAATTTGTGTTGGGATATGGCCCTTATTTGATTGAGAAATCGGCTGTAAATAAGCTAATTACATTCGATACACTTTTTATAGCATTGCAATACATGGGGTATGCGCTCAAAGGCAAACCTTACATGGGTGTTGGTAGGAATATGGCTTATCGGAAGGAAGTTTTTTTCCGCATAAAAGGATTTGCATCGAACTTGCATTTACGTTCGGGCGACGACGATTTAATAGTAAATGCTGCTGCTAATGCATTCAATACCAAGGTGGAAGTATCGGCCGAAAGTGTAACTTGGTCGGAACCAAACAAAACGCTCCAAGATTGGCTTTTCCAGAAGGAGCGACATCTTTCTGTATCTTCGTTTTATTCAGCAAAAAGTAAAATGAGATTATCGTTGGAGCCCGTTATGCGAGGTTTATTTTATCTGTCTTTCATTTTGGTTTTAATTTTTGGTAATATTATTACCATGATTACAGTCGGAACACTTTTTTTAACTCGCGCAATCAGTCAATTAGTTATTATCAATAAATCGTCGAAACATTTTGGTGGCCGAAACTATTTCCTATCCTTATTTGTTTTTGATATATATCTTCCTCTTGTAAGCTTGTATATGGTAACTTTTGGACGATTAGGATCAAAATCAAAACGGATAGTATGGAAATAGGTGATGTGATAATGTGATGATGTGATGATGTGATGATGTGATGATGTGATGATGTGATGATGTGATGATGTGATAATGTGATAATGTGATAATGTGATAATGTGATGATTTTTGTTAAGTTCATATCTTTTTTCTCAATTTCATATTTTCTAATTTCTAATTTATAGCTTCTAATTTCTAATTTATAGCTTCTAACTTCTAATTTCTAACTTCTAATTTCTACCTTAAAACAACATGAGAAAAAATAAACAAAAAACAAGTAGCAGTACCCGCATTCGTAAATCGGAGTTGGTACGCAGTATTATCAATATCTTCAACGAACAACCCGAAGGTACTTTCAACTACAAACAAATTTCTACTTTACTCAACATTAAATCCGAATCGCAGCGGGTTTTCGTAAATCAACTGCTTTATGAACTTTTGGAAGAAGATTTTTTAGTCGAAATTTCGCGCGGGAAATTTAAAGTAAACTCGCGTGGCGGTTACATTACCGGAAAAATTGAGCGACAAGGCGTTAAAACATTCCTTTTGCCCGACGATGGCGGTGAACTGGTGTTTATACCCGAACGCAAAACCAACCATGCACTACTTAACGATAAAGTAAAAGTATTCCTTTATGCTCGCCGCAAAACTCAATCGCCCGAAGGCGAAGTAGTAGAGATTATCAAACGCGCCAAAGATACTTTTGTGGGTATTTTGCAGGTTTCGGATAGTTTTGCATTTTTAATTTCGGATAATAGAGCTCTCACAACAGATATTTTTATTCCTAAAAGCAAACTAAATGGAGGCAAAAATGGTCAAAAGGCCGTTGTGAAACTTATGGAGTGGGAGCCAAATATGAAAAACCCCGTGGGTGAAGTAATTGATGTTTTGGGCGAAAAAGGCAATAATAATGTTGAAATGCACGCTATTTTGGCCGAGTTTGGTTTGCCGTATAAATATCCGGCCGATGTAGAAGCTGCTGCCGAAAAAATGGATGCAGGAATTACTCCTGCCGAAATTGCTAAACGCATTGATATGCGTAAAGTAACCACATTTACCATTGACCCCCGAGATGCCAAAGATTTCGACGATGCTCTTTCGCTGCGAAAGCTCCCGAATGACTTGTGGGAAGTGGGTGTTCACATTGCCGATGTAACGCATTACGTGCGTCCGGGAAGTATTATTGAACGGGAAGCACAAGAACGTGCTACGTCGGTTTATTTGGTCGACAGAACCATTCCTATGTTACCTGAGCATTTGTCGAACGGTATTTGTTCACTTCGTCCCAACGAAGAAAAACTGACTTATTCGGTTATTTTTGAGATGAACGACAAAGCCGAAGTTCAAAAATATGAAATTGCCAAAACAGTTACTTGTAGCGACCGCCGTTTTACTTACGAAGAGGCACAGCAGGTAATAGAAACTGGTAAAGGCGATTTTGCTGAAGAAATTTTGCAATTGGATAAAATGGCCAAAATACTGCGCGAAAAACGTTTTGCATCGGGTGCCATTGCTTTCGATAGGGTAGAGGTTCGTTTCGAAATCGACGACAAGGGTAAACCAACGTCGGTTTTCTTTAAAGAACAAAAAGATTCGAATAAACTGATTGAAGAATTTATGTTGTTGGCAAATAAAACAGCTGCTATGCATGTCGGTAAACCTGGCAAAGGCTTGAAAGCCAAAACCTTTGTGTACCGTATTCACGATCTTCCAAATCCTGATAAGTTGCAAAATTTCTCACAATTTATAAAACGATTTGGCTATAATCTGAAAATTTCGGGTAAAAATACGGCGGTATCTTCGTCCATTAATCATTTGCTCGACGAAGTTCAAGGTAAAAAAGAGCAAAACCTGATTGAAACATTGGCCATTCGCTCTATGGCAAAAGCTATTTACTCAACCGAAAATATCGGACATTACGGATTAGCTTTCGATTTTTACACACACTTTACTTCTCCAATTCGTCGGTACCCCGATATGATGGTGCACCGCTTGCTCGAAAAATACAATACGGGTGGTAAAAATGTAAACCAACAGGAATACGAAGAGTACTGTCAGCATAGTTCGGATATGGAACAATTGGCTTCGAACGCCGAACGGGCTTCGATAAAGTACAAGCAAGTTGAATTTATGTCGGCTTATATTGGTGAAGTGTTCGATGGCGTAATTTCGGGTATTACCGAATGGGGCGTGTATGTGGAGCTTGTTTCCAATAAATGCGAAGGAATGATTCCTATCCGCGATTTGGACGATGACTATTATACATTCGACGATAAAAACTATTGCCTCGTTGGCCGCCGCTACCACAAGCGTTACCAATTGGGCGACGAAATTACTGTAAAAGTAGCCCGTGCTAATTTGGATAAAAAGCAATTGGATTTTGTAATAGCATAGATATTTTAGTTTATAGTTTACAGTGAATAGTTTATAGAAATTAAAACCCCGTTGAAAAACTAATTTTCAACGGGGTTTCTCTTACATATCTGTGAATTACAAAACTAAGTAAGCATACTTAATAAAATACCGGCAGCCACAGCCGAACCGATAACACCGGCTACGTTAGGTGCCATGGCATGCATCAGTAAGTGATTGGTTTTGTCGTA
>CAMDNO010000074.1 GCA_945902955.1 Porphyromonas cangingivalis | reverse complement strand
CTTGTCCATTCGTACGCACCCATGTCGATTGTCGTGTTTTGAATGCGCGATTGATTCCGAATGTCCATTAAATTAAAACTGTACATATTCGAACCTGTATTTTTGCAAGGCGAATTACCATAAAGGCTGTACGGGTGAGTTGCATTAATGGTTGACCCTACAAACAATGGGTTTGTGTCGATATTTCCAGTGCCTTCGGTTACAGTTATCGCGCTCAAATTTCCGATACACGAATTGTAAACTTTTGCTAAGACAGAAGACGGACTTACATCGGTATCGCCTGGTCCTGTATTTCCTTGAATAATGGAATTGTAAATATTAGCAACTCCATTGAATACGGTTATGCCACCTGCACCGCCATACTCATTTGTAAGAAGATTATTATTGGTTACTGTGCAGTTTACTAAAGTGAGCAGTTGATTGTTATTATCACTGTATTGAAGTATACCTCCAGCTAATGCCCCTTCATTGTCGGATATCACGCAATTAGTCATAGTTAGGACTCCTATATTGAATATACCACCAGTGTAATCATTATGTCCATTTTGGATAGTTAGGTTTTCTAATTCTACCACAGCATTGGCAATTAGCATGATAAATGTCGAAGAGCTTCCGTCCAAAATAACACCACCAGCAGCACCAATTATGGTAAGGTTTTTAGTCACCTCTACCGGACTTGTGAGCATTATTTTATTGGTACCCATAGCCGACACATCAAAAGTAATAATGTCGCCACTGTAAGCATTTGCAATAATAAAATTCAGCGTTCCACTTTCGTCAACATCTTCCAAGGCACTTGTTACCGTAAATGTAGTAGGTTCCAATAATCCGACGAATTCGGAAAAACTGCTCAATCCGCTAATGGTAATTTTACCCCATACGCCATCGGTTTGGCGGTTTACTATGGTACCACCAATTGTGGTTACATCTGTCCACGCGGTGGTTGCATTGTTCCGTTTAAGCACTTTAAATTTAGCCCATTGCGCTTGCGTTAAATTCAGCATCGAAAAGTCGATAATAATACTGTAGTTTCCCGGTGTTGGATTATCGGAAGTAACGGTAAAATAGACGTTTGAAAGTCCTTTTACCCCAGGCAAGCCTGAAAGGTTAGAAACGGGTGCTTCATTCGTTTTTGTAACTGTGAGGTTTGTACCCGTTGTGCCATCCGCAAAATTTACGCTTACCCCAGCCGATATAAAGTTGGCAGCACTTGTTTGACCGGCAGCTGCCGACAACGAAAGCGAATTATCTAATGTCAATTTTGTGCTACCCACAAGCGGTGAAGCAGTAAGGTATTTAGTTACAGTTGTACTTAAATTGTACGCATAAACAGCATAGAAATAAGATCCCGCTGTCATGTTCAAATCAACAAAGGTAGTATCCAATCCAACATACACAATTTGGTCAGCACCTTGAGCACCAGTGGTATATACTGTTCCATCTACAGGTACAAAAGTTGGGGCCGTATTTGCTTTGCGAACCACCAAATATTTTTGCGCCGTAGCTGACGCATTGTATTTTAGTACAATATTGTAAGGATCTGTTCCAGTGCTCGAAAAAATAAGATGAGTGGCTTGGGCTGTAGGAGCAGAAATATTAGCTGCATCATTTACAGAAATTCTTACAATGGCTGCATTGCTGCCTCCTTTATTGGCGGCAGTAATGGTATAGTCGGTAGCTACTTTTGTTTCTGTTGGCCTTCCGCTAATTGTACCCGTTGTGCCATCGAAACTCAAACCTGCAGGTAAGGCAGGCGAGATCGTGTACCCCGTAAGCGTTATTTTGCGAATTTTATTAAAATTATCTGAAACATACACATTATTATCATTGTCAAGTGCAAGTGACTTAAGATATGCAAAAGTTGCAGAGCTTAACAAGCCATCTTCCGATCCTGAAGTTGTACTACCAGCGAGGGTTGAAACAATTCCTGCGGAAGTAATTTTTCGAATCCTATTATTGCCGGCATCTGCCACATACACATTTCCCGCTGCATCTACTGCTATTCCCGATAGCTCTCTAAAACGTGCGGCTGTACCTATACCATCCGCAAAACCATCTATTCCACTACCTGCGAAGGTTGAAACAACTCCCGCTGAAGTTACTTTTCGAATTTTATAGTTACCATTATCAATCACATACACATTACCTAGTGCATCTACTGCTACTCCCGATGGATATCTAAAACTTGCTCCTGTACCTGTACCATCAGTCGAACCAGGAGATCCACTACCTACGAAGGTTGAAACAACTCCCGCTGAAGTAATTTTTCGTATTTTATGCTTTCCAGATTCTGTGAAATATACATTCCCTTCATCATCTACGGCAAGCTTTCTGGGATCAACAATGCTTGCCAAAGTCCCTATGCCATCAATCGAACCATAAACTTCATTACCAGCTATGGTTGTTACAACTCTCGCTGGTGTAATTTTTCGAATTCTTTGATTCCGTGTATCAGCCACATACACATTTCCTGCTGCATCTACTGCTACACCTTCTGGACTATTAAACTCTGCTGCTGTACCAGTACCATCTAAATAACCAGCATTTCCACTACCAGCAAAAGTGGAAACTACCCCTGCAGGAGTTATTTTACGAATTCTATGATTATCCCTATCAGCCACATACACATTTCCTGCTGCATCTACAGCTACATCATGTGGATAATTAAATCTTGCTGCTGTACCTGTACCATTCGCAAAGTCAGCAGTTGCACTACCAGCAAAGGTAGAAACTCCAGGCACCGCTGCTGGTACGGACCCACCTGTATTGGTAGGTGATAATGAGGTAATGGCTGTGTATGTTGTATAAACTTTAGGGGTTTCGTAACTAATTGAAGGTGGAGTCTTCAAGGTTGTAAACACAAAGAGTTCTCCATAACTTGTACCAAACGAATTGGTTGCAAAAGCACGTACTTTGTAAGTTTTATCTTCCAGCAATCCCGTCATAGCAGCGGTAAAAGCTCCTGTTGCCGAAATTGCCCCCTTGTCGGTTTTGCTGTTAGCCGTAGTAGGTGTTCCGGTTGTACTCCAACAAACACCATAAGCAGTTGGATTGGAAGTCCCTAAAGCGGTAATACTTCCATTTCCAGTAGCGGTTGTTTGTGCAATAGCCGTTACAGCTTGTGTGGTTACGGTTGGGGGAGCATTTACTGTAATATTTACAATGGCTGCATCAATGCCTCCATCATTGGTAGCCGTAATAGTGTAATTAGTAGCTACTGCTGCCACCGTTGGTGTTCCGCTTATTGTACCCGTTGTGCCATCGAAAATCAAACCTGCAGGCAAAGCAGGAGAAATAGAGTAGCCGTAAGGAGAAATTCTGCGAATTTTATTATTAATCTCATCGCCCACATATACATTTCCTACTGCATCTAAAGCTAATCCGTATGGGGAGGAAAATTCTGATGTACTAAGATTACCTTCTGTTGATCCGGCAGTTCCGTTGCCGGCCAAAGTGGAAACAACTCCTGCGGGAGTAATTTTGCGAATTTTATTGTTACTCAAATCAGCCACATATACATTCCCTGCTGCATCTATAGCTACCCCGGTTGGATAATTAAAACTTGCGGCACTACCTGTGCCATCGGCCGAACCAGCAGTTCCACTACCGGCAAAAGTGGAAACAACACCAGCTGAAGTTATTTTTCGGATTTTATTATTAGCAGCATCAGCTACATATACATTTCCTTCATCATCTAAATCCAATCCTGATGGCAAATTAAAGCTTGCTGCTGTACCTGTGCCATCAGCCGAACCAGCAGTTCCAGAACCTGCAAAAGTGGAAACAACACCTGCCGAAGTTATTTTTCGGATTTTATTATTAACAGCATCAGCTACATATACATTTCCTTCTACATCGACTGCAAGTCCACTTGGGCTATAAAATTGTGCAAAATTAGCTGCACCATCCCTATATCCAGTATCTCCACTACCAGCAAAAGTGGAAACAACACCAGCAGAAGTTATTTTACGAATCTTATTGCTTATATAATCAGCCACATATACATTTCCTGCGGCATCTAATGCTACAGCTCTTGGAGAATTAAAGCTTGCTGCTGTACCTGTGCCATCTGCTGAGCCTTGTCCACTACCAGCAAAAGTAGAAACAAACCCCGCTGGAGTTATTTTACGAATTAAATGGTTCCAATCATCTGCCACATATACATTTCCTGTTGCATCTACCACTACCCCTCTAGGTTTATAAAAACTTGCGCGACTACCTATGTCATTGGCCGAACCAGCGGTTCCACGACCAGCAAAGGTAGAAACTCCCTGCGCCGTTGCTGGTATGGCTCCACCTGTACTGGTAGGTAATAATGGGTTAATAGCTGTATTTGCAGTGTAAACCTGTGGCGTTGCATAAGCGATAGCGGGTGCTGGAGCTGTTACAAGCGCCGCAGGTGTTGTAAACGTAACTTCCTCACCATAAACAGTATTGAACGAATTGGTAGCAAAAGCACGTACTTTGTAAGTTGTACCAGCTGTTAATCCGATCATATCAGCTGTAAAAGCACCCGTTGCCGAAATTGCGCCCTTGTTGGTTTTGCTGTTAGCCGTAGTTGGTGTTCCGGTTGTATTCCAACAAACGCCATAAGCAGTTGGATAGGCAGAGCCTAAAGCGGTAATGTTTCCATTTCCGGTAGCGGATATTCTCGAGATTGCCGTAACAGCCTGAGTAGTTACGGTTGGGGCGGTGCCTGGAGCCACTGTATTGACTGTAATTCTTACAATGGTTGTACTGACTCCCGCTGCATTGGTTGCAGTAATTGTATAATCGGTTGCCACTATAGCCGCTGTGGGAGTTCCACTTATTGCACCAGTAGTAGCATCAAAACTCAAACCGGCAGGTAAGGTAGGGGAGATAGTGTAACCGTAAAGAGAAATTTTGCGAATTTTATGACTGGAAAAATAGGAAGCTTCTGCAACATAAACATTGTTATCATTGTCAATTGCAACTCCGGCAGGAGCTGTAAAAGTTGCTGAGGTTAACGAGCCATCAGTTGAGGTTGTACCATCAGGGAGGAATGGAGGTGCTATACTACCAGCAATGGTTGAAACAACCCCAGCTGGCGTAATTTTACGAATTTTATTATTGCCAAAATCTGCCACATATACGTTCCCTACTGCATCTACTGCTATACCAATAGGATTTTTAAAACTTGCGGCACTGCTTGTACCATCAGCCGAACCAGCTGTTCCACTACCAGCGAGGGTTGAAACAACTCCCGCAGGCGTAATTTTACGAATTTTATGATTACCATCATCGGCCACATACACATTACCTGATGCATCTACTGCTACACCTTGCGGAGAATTAAAGCTTGCTGCTGTACCTGTACCATCGGCCGCACCAGCTGTTCCACTACCAGCAAAAGTGGAAACAACACCTGCCGAAGTTATTTTTCGAATTTTATTGTTTGCTCGATCAGCCACATACAGATTTCCTGTTGCATCTATGGCAATTCCACTCGGTGCATTAAAACTTGCGGCACTACCTATGCCATCAACCGCACCGGCTGTTCCAGTACCAGCAAAAGTGGAAACAGTACCTGCAGCTATTTTTCTAATTCTATTGTTTTCTCTATCTGCCACATATACGTTCCCTGCTGCATTTACTGCTACTCCACTAGGGTTATTAAATTTTGCGTAAATACCGTCTTGATATGCTCCTACATCGAGACCAAAATCACCTGCAAAATTAGAAACATCCCCCACTGGATTTATTTTTCGAATGTTATGTCTTCCCATGTCAGCTACATACACATTCCGCGAGGCATCTACTGCCACTCCATGAGGACTATTAAAAGTTGCTTGTACCCCTATACCATTATCATGGCCTATAGTTGCACTACCAGCAATGGTAACAATACCAGGCACAGTTGCTGGCACTACTCCACCTGTATTGGTAGGTAATAATGTAATAGCTGCGTTAGTAGTGTAAACCTGTGGCGAGGTATAACTAAGATTTGGAGCAGCAATTGGTGAGCCAGCAAAGCTGAGCCCAAAAACGAATAACGCTGCCAAAGTGAGCGTTGCCCGCCTCAAAAGAGGCACTGGCGTGGAAAATTGGTCTGTCATAATGAATTGTTTTGTATTATTTTGTAGCTTGAATTTTGTTTGATGCTAATTAAAATTTTTATTTTTAGTACAAAGAACGACTTTCTGTTTTGAAATAAAAAGAGCTTGTTAACTTTTTGCTAACAAAAAAGAGTGTTTTTTTTTATATAGCATGGGGTTTAAACCCCATACTCGTAAAATCGGTCGTCGCCATGCGACTTGAAGAGCGATGGTGGTTTCTCTACAAGTGGCATAGCCACGACCGATTTCCTTGCTTAGGGTTTCAACCCTATGCAATGTTTTAGGATTTCAACCATAAGCAATTTGTGATGAAAAATCAACGAACAAATACTTTTTGAACTTCGTTGTTCACTTTCACAATATAAATGCCTTTGGCAAAAGTCCGGTTAATCAATCCATTGGTAACTTTGCCAGCAAATAATTGTTGTCCTAAATGGTTATAGACAGCTACTTGAGCATCATCGGCTCCAACAAGTACAATTTTTTGATTTACAGAATACAAATGGATTTTACTTGTGTTTCCAGTGTCAATAGTTGTACTTAAGCCGTTAGGATCTACGCCGCTTGTCCATTCGTACGCACCCATGTCGATAGTGGTGTTTTGAATGCGGGTTTCATTTCGAATGTCTTTCGAATTAAAACTGTACGTATTCGAACCAGTATTTACACAAGGGGAATTTCCATACAGGCTGTAGGGGTGAGTTGCATTAATGGTTGACCCTACAAACAATGGGTTTGTGTCGATATTTCCAGTGCCTTCGGTTACTGTTATCGCGCTCAAATTTCCGATACACGAATTGTAAACTTTTGCTAAGACAGAAGTACTTACATCGGTAATGTTTGTCCCTGTATTTCCTTGAATAATGGAATTGTAAATATTAGCAACTCCACTGAATACGGTTATGCCACCTGCACCGAAATAGTCGCCTACAATAAGATTATTATTGGTTATTGTACAGTTCACTAAAGTGAGCACTTGGTTTTTATTGCTTCCTTCGTTGTATTGAAGTATACCTCCTCCACCTATTTCCCCCACATTGTCGGATATCACGCAATTAGTGATAGTTAGGTTTCCTCTGTTCCATATACCACCAGTGTAATCATTATAGCCATTTTGGATAGTTAGGTTTTCTAATTCTACCACTAATGCATCATTAATTTCAATAACCATTGCCGAAGAGCTTCCGTCCAAAATAACACCACCAGCAGCACCAATTATGCTAATGTTTTTATACACCACTACCGGTCTTGTGAGCATTATTTTATTGGTACCCATAGCCGACACATCAAAAGTAATAATGTCGCCACTGGAAGCATTTGCAATAAGAAAATTCAGCGTTCCACTTACGTTGACATCTTCCAAGGCACTTGTTACCGTAAACGTAGTAGGTTCCAATAATCCGACAAATTCGGAAAAACTGCTCAATCCGCTAATGGTAATTTTACCCCATACGCCATCGGTTTGGCGGTTTACTATGGTACCACCAATTGTGGTTACATCTGTCCAAGCGGTGGTTGCATTGTTCCGTTTAAGCACTTTAAATTTAGCCCATTGCGTTTGAGTTAATCCCAACGAAGAGAAGTCGATAATAATACTGTAATTTCCCGGTGTTGGATTATCGGAAGTAATTGTAAAATAGACGTTTGAAAGTCCTTTTACCCCAGACAAGCCTGAAAGGTTAGAAACGGGTGCTTCATTCGTTTTTGTAACTGTGAGGTTTGTACCCGTTGTGCCATTATCAAAATTTACGCTTACCCCAGCCGCAGGAAAATTGGCAGCACTTGTTTGACCAGCAGATGCAGCTAATGTTTGGCTGTTGCTAATGCTTAAGTATGTATTACCAACAAGTGGAGCGGTGGTGAGGTATTTAGTTGTAATAGAACTTCCATTGTAGGCATAAATAGCATAAAAATAATCACCTGCCGTACTGTTCAATTCTGTTACGGTAGTATCAGTCCCTGCATATACAATTTGGTCAGCACCTTGCGCTCCAATAGCATATTCGGTTCCGTCTGCCGGCACAAAAGTGGGTGCAGATGTCGATTTGCGAACCACCAAATATTTCTGAGCAGAAGCGGAAGCATTGTACCTAAGCACAATGTTGTAGGGATTAGTTCCTGTGGTTGAGAAAAGTAATTTGGTAGCTTGGGCTGTGGGTGCTGTTACAGGAACTAAAGTGTTAAATGTTAGTTGATTACCATAAACAGTATTTACCGAATTGGTAGCAAAAGCACGGACATAATATTTTGTGCCAGCTGTTAATCCTGCTATATCAGCCATAAATGCTCCGGTAGCTGAAATAGCTCCTTTGTCCGTTTTGCTATCAGCTGTTGTAGGTGAACCAGTTGTATTCCAGCACACACCATAAGCTGTTGGGTTTGGAGAGCCTAAAGCGGTGATATTTCCATTTCCGGTTGCTGTAGTTATCGCTATGGCTGTTACAGCTTGGGTGGTTACGGTGGGAGCTGATAAAGTGGTAAACGTTACTTGATTACCATAAACAGTATTTACCGAATTGGTAGCAAAAGCACGAACGTAATATTTTGTACCAGCTGTTAATCCTGCCATATCTGCCATAAATGCTCCGGTAGCTGAAATAGCTCCTTTATCCGTTTTGCTATTAGCGGTTGTAGGTGAACCAGTTGTATTCCAGCACACACCATAAGCCGTAGGATTGGCAGAACCTAAAGCGGTGATATTTCCATTTCCGGTTGCTGTTGTTGGCGCTATGGCTGTTACAGCTTGGGTGGTTACGGTGGGAGCTGATACAGGAACTAAAGTGGTAAATGTTACTTCATTACCATAACTTGTATTCACCGAATTTGTTGCAAAAGCACGGACGTAATATTTTGTGCCAGCTGTTAATCCTGTCATATTAGCGGTAAATGCACCTGTTACCGAAATTGCTCCTTTATTCGTTTTGCTATTAGCGGTTGTAGGTGAACCAGTTGAATTCCAGCACACACCATAAGCCGTAGGATTGGCAGTACCTAAAGCGGTGATATTTCCATTTCCGGTTGCTGTTGTTGGCGCTATGGCTGTTACAGCTTGGGTGGTTACGGTTGGAGCGGCAGTTAGTACTTCCGTTATGGCAATACTAATTGTAGCAGTTCCAGTTCCAGTTCCATTAAAAGCTGAGATAGTATAATTTTTAGCTGGTGATATTGTAGTAGGTGTACCTGAAATAACACCCGAAAAAATATCAAAATTCAATCCGGCAGGTAATGCAGGAGTAATATAGTAATTACCAGGCGCAATTTTCCGAATTCTACTACCTTCCGCAATATATAAGTTGTCTGAATTATCGAATGCTAATCCATAAGGTAATGACATTTTAATAATTGCAGGTACACCATTAGTTCCGCCAGAAACTCCGGTTCCAGCAAAGGTAGAAACTTCTCCTGCGGGTGTTATTTTTCTAATTTTATAATTCGCGGCATCTGATACATAGAGATTTCCAAGTTTATCGAACGCTAAACCATTAATAGCATTACCAAAGCTTGCTTGTATTCCAATTCCATCTTCAGAACCAACAGCACCACTTCCGGCAAAAGTAGTAACTTCACCCGAAGGTGAAATTCGTCTAATTTTAGCATTATAATAATCTGATACATACAATATGCCTGCAGCATCGAAGGCTAAATAATTAGGATAGTTAAATCTGTCATTAAATAAATTAGTAAAATTTGCTACGACAAAAGTAGTAACTACACCAGCAGGAGTTATTTTCCTGATTTGGTTGTTGCCAAATTCGGACACAAATAAATTTCCTTGTGCATCTACAGCTATATCAGAAGGATATTTAAAGGAAGCAGCTATACCTGTTCCATTGGTATTTCCGGGGGTTCCACTTCCGGCAAAAGTAGTAACTACGCCAGCAGGAGTTATTTTCCTGATTTTGTGATTGCCATAATCGCACACAAATAAATTTCCAAATGAATCGAATGCGAGACCATAAGGCTTATTGAAAGTGGCAGCGATACCAGTTCCGTCGGCTGAGCCAACAGCACCACTTCCGGCAAATGTAGAAACATCTCCATTGGGAGTTATTTTACGTATTTTATTACTTTCAAGTTCGGCCACAAAAAGATTGCCTGCTGCATCAAAAGCAATGTCACGGGGGTTATAAAATTTTGCTGTTGTAGCATCACCATCAATAGATTGTAGATAGTATCCAGCTCCGGCAAAAGGAGTTGCAATTAATGAAGAATTTAAAACACCTCCAGAGTTCGTTGGCTGAATAGGAGTGATAGCCGAATTGACAAGTAAATAGTTTGGTGTAATGTAACTAATGTTCGGTAAAAGATCAAGTGTCGTAAAACTAACTTGCTCACCATAGCTTGTTCCAACCGAATTGGTAGCATAAGCCCGAACGTAGTAAGTTGTAAGATGCAACAACCCATTCATTGTGAAAGTGAATTTACCTTTTGAATTTGTAGCGCCACTGTTGACTTTTGCATCTTCAATAGTTGGGCTGCCTGTTGTATTCCAGCAAACGCCATAGGCTGTAGGATTATCCGTGCCTAAAAAAGTAATTTCAGCATTTCCTGTTGCTGTAACATCAGAAATATTAGTTACCAAATCGGTATTTACAATTGGTGCGTGTGGAGCAATGGCATCTACTTTAATGTTAAGTGTAGTAGAACTGAGTCCTGTGCCATTTATTGCCGTAATGGTATAATCCGTAGCAGGAGTTATAGCGGTAAGTATGGGTGTGCCACTTATCTCACCGGTTACATTATTAAAAGTTAACCCTTCGGGTAAAGCTGGAGTAATAGTATATCCTGTGAGTGCAATTTTACGAATCTTATAATTATGATCATCGGCAACAATAAGATTTCCTAATGCATCCACTGTTAAAGCCGATGGTAAATCAAATAGTGCCGCAGTACCTATTCCATCTACTGAACCTTTTATAAAGCTATAGCTACCAGCCAAAGTAGTTACAACGCCATCTGGCGTGATTTTTCTGATATTAGAATAATCTGTATTGGCTACATATATGTTACCTAATTTATCGATGGCTACTCCAGTAGGATGATAAAAGCTTGCGGTAGTACCTGTGCCATCGTTCGAACCATCAGCTCCACTACCGGCGAATGTAGTAACAACTCCAGCAGGTGAAATTTTCCGAATTTTATTGTTGTCTCTATCAGCAACATAAATATAACCGTTAGGGTCAACAGCTATCCCCGATGGAGCTCTAAAAGTGGCAGCTGTGCCTGTAGCATCTGTGGCTCCCGCTACTCCACTTCCAGCAAGTGTTGTTACTGCTCCATCGGCTGTTATTTTACGAATTTTATTGCCTGCTTCTTCCGATACATACAGTGTGCCTGCTGCATCTATAGCTATACCGTAAGGAGAATTGAATTTGGCTAACGAACCAATTCCGTCGGTACTCCCTACAGTGCCACTTCCTGCAAAAGTAGTAACTACCCCCTGAGATACTTTGCGTATTACATTATTTGCATTATCGGCTACAAAAACAGTATTTGAATTATTTACAACAACTCCGGTTGGATTGTTAAATTTAGCTAAATTGGAATCTGCATCTAAATAGCCAAATATACCACTGCCTGCCCATGAAGTAACCGTTCCATCGGGAGCTATTTTTTTTATTATATCACCTAAGCCAGCCACATATAAATTTCCAAAATTATCTGTAGTGACACCTTTAATACTATTAAAACGTGCCGCTGTTCCAACTCCATCGACGTTTCCCCACTCACTGCCTGCAAAAGTAGTAACGTCGTAGGGCGTATTAGCAGGTAATTTTCCTCCATTATTGGTTGGTAAAAGTGGATCTATGGCAGTCAGGGTTTTATAAACTGGGGGTGACGCATAGCTAATGTTGGGAGCAGCCAATGTTGTTGTAAGTACTACTTCACCGCCGTAAATAGTACCTGTCAAATTGGTAGCGAAGGTACGAACATAATAGATAGTGCCACCTATTAACCCCGATAAATCAGCTATATATGTACCTACAGTAGTAGCTGAACCTTTATCAACTTTATAGTCGGCGATAGTGGGAGCTCCGGTAGTGTTCCAACACACGCCATGCGAAGTTGGATCAGGAAAGCCTAAGCTAACAAAATTTCCACTGACGGAAGCTACATTTTCCGATACTGAAATAATATCTAATGTGTTTAATATAGGCGTTAGAGGTTCTGACAATGAGGTCATGATAGGGTTGCCTGTGGCTGTTGCCGAAACAGCTACAAATACTCCATTGGCAAAGGTAACTCCAAACCAAACATTGTCTGATGCTGAGGTTCTTGAAGTCCAGTTAATTGCATCCTGACTTGTCATTACCCTATTATCAGTACCCGAACTAGAAACAGCTACAAACATACCAGCTGCAAAGCATATAGACTGCCAATCGTTATCAGCTGCCGAGGTTCTTGAAGTCCAGGTAATTCCATCCGGACTTGTCATTACCCTATTATTAATACCCGAAGTTGAAACAGCTACAAATTTACCTATACCATAACATACAGCACTCCAGGCATTATCATTAGCTGGAGTTCTGCTTGTCCAGTTTAGCCCATCAGGGCTGGTCATTACCGAATTGCTCCCTACGGCCACAAATAGCCCATTTCCAAAAGTTACGTTTCTCCATAAATTCGTTGGCGCTGTGGTTGATAATGTCCAACTAATCCCATCAGGGCTAGTCATTACTTTTCCGCTAGCAGCTACAGCTACAAATAGACCATTACCGTAAATTACACTTCTCCAACTCGTTTTTGCTGCTTCAACTCGTGATGTCCATGTTAATCCATCGGGACTTGTCATTACATAATTGGTACCTGCAGAGGCTACGGCCACAAAAAGCCCATTGCCATAAGTAACACTCATCCAATTGGAGTTCTCTGATGCTGATTGAGAAGTCCAAGTAATTCCATCAGGGCTCGTTGTAACTCGTTGTGCAGTGCCGGAATTTGCCACAGCTACAAACAAACCATTGCCGTAAGTTACACTTGACAAATTCATTATAGCATTAGCGCTTCTGCCTGTCCAAGTTATTTGAGCTTGCGAAAACATACTTGAAAAAACAAACAACATTATTAGTGCTGTTTTTAAAAAATGGAATCGCCTCAAAAGAGGAGCAGGGAAGTAAAGTTGCTTTGTCATAAGGATAAAAATTAGAGAAGAATAATTAAATAATAATTTATAAAATGAGATTATCAGGAATAAAAAGCCTGACATTTAATTTCAGGCCACAAAGTAAATGCATCTATTAGCATAAAAAATAGCTTGTTAACGTTTTGCTAACAAAAAAATGTGATATTTTTTATAGCATGGGGTTGAAACCCAATGCTATGTCAAATCGGTCGTCGCTACGCGACTTGAAGAGCGATGGCGGTTTCTCTACAAGTGGCATCGCCACGACCGATCTCCTTGCTTAGGGTTTCAACCCTATGCAATGTTTTAGGGTTTCAACCCCAAGCTATGGTATTAGGCTAAGATTTCCAATAGATAAATTATATTGTTTATTCTTAATTAAATTAGCTATTTATTTCGCTGTGTTGATTTCTATAATTGATTTTATAGTTGCCGATGCGCTTCCATCGCCAAAAGGATTTATTTTGTTCACCATATTGGCATAAAACGAAGAGTCGTTGTGTAGTCGATTCAAGTTGCTGATAATCAATTCTTCATCGTAATGAACGAGTATTCCGGCACCCAGTTGTACTACTTCGGGACGTTCGGTATTTTCACGTAAAATTAGCAGCGGCTTGTTGCAGGTTATGGCCTCTTCCTGTATTCCTCCTGAGTCGGTTAGGAGTATAAAGGATTCGTTCAGCAGAAAAACAAACAAATCGTAGGTTAGTGCTTGAATGATTTTTATATTACCGTATCCCGAAAGTGTTTGCTCAATATATTTTCCATTTTGATTTGGGTGTATAGGGATAACAAATTGAGAATTAGGATTGTCGTTGGCAAAATTTCTTATTGTTTCGCAAATCCGTTCAAGGGGAATCCCAAAATTCTCTCGTCGGTGTAGTGTTACTAACAACACTTTTTGTGAGAAGTCAATTCCCATTTTTCTAAAAGCGTCGATATAGAAATCTCTGTTACGCTGAATTTTTGCAATAGTCTGAATCAGGGTGTCTATCACCGTATTACCAACTACAAATACATTTTCAGTTATATTTTCTTTTAGAAGATTTTGCTTCGCATCGTTTGTAGCGCAAAAATGGTACTGACAAATTTGTGAGATTAATTTTCTGTTACCCTCCTCCGGAAAAGGCGACCAAATATCATTGCTCCGTAATCCGGCTTCGATATGCACCACTTTAATTTTATTTTGATAGCCGAAAAGTGCGCCAGCAAATGCCGTATTTGTGTCGCCCTGAACAAATATTAATTCGGGCTTTTCAGTTAAGAATAAGTCATTTAAACCATTCAGTATCTTTGTTAAACTGGTAGTTAGTGATTGATTTTCGCGCATTACTTTGAGGTCAAAATCATATTCGAAATCAAAAAACGGGAACAAATCGTGTAATAATTCCTGATGCTGACTTGTAATACAAACTTGCGTTTGATAGGCGGCGTCGCTTTTATAAACTTTAATGAGTGGAATTAATTTGATTAACTCCGGTCTTGTTCCCAGAACAAAAAGTACTCTATTCATATCTAAATTAAATTTATGTTCTACTTTGACAGATTAGATAATTTAAAAATTAACTTTCAGAGACGGTACTAATTTACATCCCCTTTAGGGCATAGCCGTCAAGCTAATTTTGAATATTCCCGCCCCAAGCCCCTAAAGGGGTGTTAAGTTAGTTTCGTCTCCGAAAAAGAACCAATCTGATGTTATAATTATCAATACTAATTTCTGTTCCCCTTTAGGGGTTAGGGGCAGTTAAAATAATTGCAAATTTCTGCCCCAAACCCCTAAAGGGGCTTAAAGTTACTATTGTCTCGAGAATTTGATATTGTTATTTTTAATCTGTCAAATTAAATTTATGTTGTTGATAAAACAATATCTTTTTCAGCCAATCCATGTTCTGTTTTCACCCAACCCATATTGGGCTTTGTAATAAGCTGATGCAGTGCCTTGTAAGCCGAAATCATTAAAATGACGTTTGAAAAAATCATAAATATTGGCGTTAGAATAACGTCGATGTAGCGCTTGTTAAATACGGCAGGAATTGCGAAAATGACGATACTTATAATTCCTCCGCCTACCAATAAACCTCCAAAACCAAAGTTCCACAACCATTCAGGGAAAAGTGCTTTGTATATTTCGTCGCTCGAGAAAACCCAAATAAACGAAAACAAAAACATAAATGGTGCAGATAAACCAAAGAATGACCCTAAAGTCCACATATTGAATGTAAACCACCTCCCGACGCCAATTTCTTTACAGGTTTTTACGATATTTGCATTGAGCAGTAAAGTAGAAATCATAAAACCTTTCACCCATCTTGTGCGCTGATTTATCAATTGTTTGAACTTAACAGGCGCTTCGCCATAGGTAATGCTATCGTTGTGCTCAATAATTCCGCCATGCTTATAGACAGATGAACTGAAAATCAAATCTTCGGTAGGATTAAACATGTCAAATTCCCCAATTTTATCCATCATTTGTTTTTTTACATAAAACGATGTTCCGCCTAAAGGCAAATAAGCCGAAGAATTGGTACTGCTAAACACACTAATACCTTTGAGTAGAAATTGAAAAAAACATCTGAATTCCGCAGAGAAAAATCGAGCAATGAAATTTTGCCTCGAATTGTAAATATCTATATTGCATTGAATTACAGAAGCATTTCCCTGCTCAAATTGCCTTGCCACTTTTTGCAACTGATATATATCCGGTTCATCTTCGCTGTCGAAAATTGTCAGTATATCCGAGTTGCATTGTTTAATGGCATAATTTAATGCTCTCGATTTCGATTGCATTTCGCCGGGCTGTACTGGTGGAATTACAAAAACTCGAATAAAATCGGGTATGGTCAGATTTTTTATCGAATTCAGAGTCGTTACATCATCCTCTTGTACAATAAGAAATCCCGTCATTTTTTCTTTCGGATATTCCAGTTTGGCAACATTATTCACCAATTGCTGCAGTGTTTTTTCTTTTTCCTTGTAATTTGCCAATAAGATGTCGAATGTAGGATAGTGCTTTAAATCAGCTGTTTGTGTAACTTTTTTTTGTTTGTTGAAAAATGAAGCTAAAAATAACGCTCCTTTATAATACGTTATCAGAAAATATAGTATCTGAAACGAAAACAAGAAAAAAGTTAATCCCACTTTTATATCCTGCGCCACAACTATATATGTGAAAACTGCAAAATATAAAAATACGATGAAATGAAAATTGCTTATTTTCTGCCATTTATATAGTTTAATCATAATATATAAGTAATGAGAATAGTATAATGTCGTATTTCTTTGTGTATAATTAGCCGTATGTGTTGCTCTTATTAAATAGTAAATGGTAAATTGTAAAATGGTAAATACTTAGTTATTTCCAACTAAATGATTTTTCAATTTTGAATTGTATAAAGTTTTGTTTAACGTTAACGTCAAAGTTATTATGATACCTATAGCCAATACCTACAATTACCATTTTTGGTAGCTTATAATTTATCAGCGCTTGTGCGTTCAGGTAATTTCCATAAAACACGTTATTCCAATCGTTATAATATTCTGCATAGCTCGACAAGAAAGTTCTGTTTGTAAAAGATATTTGATTGTAATTATAAAAAGTTAAACTGGTTGCTTTGTCTGTTATACTCTTACCTCCAAAAGAGCCAAAGGTTACCGAATTGTATTTGTAGTAAGTCTCGGCGCTTTTTACAGTGGTTGTTGGGGTTTGTGTAATGCCGACCTGACCATAAACTGCTTTAAAGCTAATTAAAGAAAATGCGATAAAAAAGATTTTTAGTGCTTTCATAATTCATTCAATTTTTGTTGTTTTGTTTTAAATTTGTTTTGAAATAATACCTGTTAAGTAATTGAAAATATTAAATAATATGTTTTATTCTGACCCCCAACCCCCAAAGGGGGCTAAGACTTTTTCTCTATAAAAGATAGAAGAATTTAAAGATACTGCGTCTTGAAGCCTCCGTCAGCTGACGGATTTGGGGGTCAAATGACACCTGATTTAAGAAACACATCAATAATAAATTCTACTTACTTAATATTCTGTTTGAAAAAGTATTTTGAGATTTTGGATTCAGATAATTTAATTCTCGGTACAAAATAAGAGTTTTAAATATTACAAAAAAATAACTTGTTAACGTTTTGCTAACAAAAAAGAGTGATTTTTTTTATAGCATGGGGTTGAAACCCCATGCTATGTCAAATCGGTCGTCGCTACACGACTTGAAGAGCGATGGCGGTTTCTCTACAAGTGGCATCTGGAACATCCCGCCTTAGCGGGAACCACGACCGATCTCCTTGCTTAGGGTTTCAACCATAAGCAATTTGTCATAAAAAAAACATTTTATCAATTCTTTAATCCCCCCAAAGCAGGGATTACGCATTTAAAATTCACTTTCATTACGACCTCCCCTAACCCCTCCCGAGGAGGGGAACTAGATTACTTTTGTTACTGTAATTCAAATAATATTGATTTTTACAACGAAAAAAAGAGATGATAGTAACTTAATCCCCCTCCTTTGGAGGGGCTAGGGGAGGTCAATACCAATAAATTGATATATTTCATCTGTGTTCAAAAAAACATGTTCGATGATTCCTAATTGTCAACTCCTAAATGCGTAATCCCTGCCCCCCCCAAAGGACTCTCTTTTGATTTTCTACTAATATTGCATATCTTTGTACCATATTGGTACACATTAAATAGAACGAATATGTTAGTAATTAGTAGTAGAGAGTTTCGAGCGAACCAAAAAAGTTATCTCGACAAAATAGATGAGGGTATTGAAATTCTAATACACAGAGCTGGGAACAAAAGCTATAAATTAGTTTCAGTGGAAAAAGATGAAACCCTCATGAGCAAAGAAGAATTTTTTGCCAAAGTTGACATTGCCATTCAAGAAGCTAAAGAGGGAAAAGCTGTAAAACTAACCCCTGAACTTCGGAATAAATTATTTGGCAATCTATGATTTACGAAATATTATTCACACCGAAAGCATTGGAGGATGTTGAAAAAATACGAAAGTCAGGAGATAAATCAACCTTGAAAAAATTGAATTCGCTAATCGATGAGCTTCAGGAACATCCATACACGGTTGTCTGCCTTTGGTCATTATGATGATAAGTGATACCACAAAATTGTTTATTGAACCCGCCTCGACATATATTTGCCGGGGCTTTTTTTTTAATATAATAAAAAGAAAGTATTGATAGTGTTATTAATAGGTATTTAGTGTATTCTCATAGGGAAATCCATGCGTTTTGAGCTTGCGCTGTTATATTTGTTAATTTTTTGCTAACAAAAAAGAGTGTTTTTTTTTTGAAATAATGAAAGTGAAATTGAATTAAGTAATTGAAGATATTTAATGATATGTTTTATTCTGACCCCCAACCCCTCCCGATTATATCGGGATAAACTGCGGGGGCTAAGACATATTCTCCACAAAAGATTCGAGAAATTAAATACACTGCGTCTTAAAGCCCCCTTTGGGGGT
>CAMDNO010000073.1 GCA_945902955.1 Porphyromonas cangingivalis | reverse complement strand
AAACTGGAAGCTACCGAACGTATTTCGCAAATTGGAGCATCGCTCACAGCAGTTTTACTAGTAAGTGTATCGGTTTTTATGTTTGTGTTTACGTTGAGCATTGGTCTCGGATTTTACATATCGGCTTTGTTGGGCAATGCCTATTCGGGATTTGCTATTATTGCCGCATTTTATTTTGTTCTCGCCATTTTTCTTTTTATTGGTCGTAAAAAGCTGATTGAAAAACCATTGCGGGATAAGATTATCGAAAAAACTCTGAAAAATCCCTAATATGGAAAAGACAGTTATTACCAACCACGTTCAACTTCAACTTCGAATTGCTGAGTTGCGTATGTATAAAGACATTCAGGAAGAAGAGCTTAAACTCACATTGCAGGAAGCTTTTACAACACTCAATATTATTTCAATTTTCAAAAGTAAAACGGTTGAGCAACCACTCGAGTTAGCAAAGTCCGTGGTGAATATGACCATTGACTTGATAATAGATTTAGCATTAGGAAAATACCGAAGTATAAAAGGTTTTTTTAGTTCCATAATATTAGAGCGTTTTACTACTTCATTGGTCGACAATAACTTAATAAGTTTAATCACCACCATTACCGAATTAACTCAACGTTTCAAAAAACGTGACAGCAATACCGAATAAATAGAAACACATTTACTAAAAATTTAAAATCAACAAAAAAATGAAACTAACAAAATTTGCATTCGTAGCATTGGCTTGCATAGCCGTATTCGGTTTAAGTAATTGCAAAAGCTCACCAGCCGAAAAAGCCGAGGGCATAGATGATGCTCAGGAAAACCTCAATGTAGCAGAACAAGATTATGAAAAAGCCGTATCAGATTCGACAAACGAATACATTCGTTACAAATTGGAATCGGATGAAAAACTGAAAGCTAACGATCAGAAAATTGCTGAATTGAAAGCCAATTTGAAGGCTAAAAAATTGAAAGACAGAACCAATTACGAAATTAAACTCAATGAGTTGGAGCTTAAAAATGCTAAACTGAAAGAAAGCATGGACAATTACGAAGAAAGCGATATTAATAAATGGGAAATTTTTAAAGCTAATTTCAAAAAAGATATGGACGATTTAGGAAAAGCAATTTCGAATGCAGCTCAGGAATAATTAAAACCAATAAAAAACAAACAAAATGAAAACAAATCGATTCAAACAAGTCCTTGTTGCCTGTGTAGCAAGCACAATAGTACTATTATCTTTCAATTCGTGTGCTGTAAAAACACATTTTCTAACATCTAAAGTTGTTCCGGCAGCACAAGGAATTGTGCAAGTTTCTACCGACAATAACAACAACTATGTTATTAAACTCGAAATCTCGAATCTTTCGCCTTCGTCGCGCCTTACACCACCAAGTTTAGCCTATATCGTTTGGTTGGTTGGCGAAGACAATTCGGCAAAAAGTCTCGGACAGTTAAATAGTTCGGATAACTTTATGTCGAAAAACCTGAACGCAACTTTTGAAGCAATATCAGCATCAAAGCCGGTTAAAATTGTAATTACAGCCGAAAATGATGTTGCTGTTCAATATCCTTCGTTCTCGGAAGTTATTCTGACAACGGATATTCTGAACGTGAAAAGCCGTTAGAATTATTTACAATTTCACCATTTACAATTTACCATTTAAAGATTAAAAATGACAGTCATGAAAAAGATTATTCTCTCATTAACACTAATTCTGATTACGTCGTTGGCGTACAGTCAGAGTGCTTTGTATCGTGGTTCAAATCAATTAAATTTAGGCATGGGTTTTTCCGATTCGGGTATCCCACTGTATATTGGTTTCGACCATAGCGTTTTGACCGATTTAACTTTAGGTGCTGAATTGTCGTATCGCGGATACAACGAAAACTGGCAAAACAATTATTACGTTCACAACATTATCGGAATTTCGGGCAATTTGAATTACCATTTCAATACTTTATTTGGCATTTTACCACGTTGGGATTTGTATGCTGGTGCTAATTTAGGTTTCTATGTATGGACTTCGCCCGATGGTTACACGGGTAATCACAGCTCGAACTTAGGCTTGGGCGCACAAGTGGGTGGTCGTTATTATTTCTCGAACAGCTTCGGTATAAATATCGAATTTGGTGGAGGAAATGCTTTCACCGGTGGGAAAATTGGACTTTCGTTCCGATTGTAATGACCCCTAACCCCTAAAGGGAAATATTAAAGATTTGAAGATGAAAAAATATTACATCTTCAAATCTTTTCATCACCACATCACCACATCACCACATCATCACATCATCACATCAACTCATCACCACATCACCACATCACCACATCACCACATCACCACATCACCACATCATGACCCTCAAATTACCCCTTTACGCAAAAATATCCTTACTTTTAGTAGGATTTTATTTGTTCGTATCTATGCTTTCCATTGGTCAAACGCTAATCGTTCCTTTAATTCTTGGAGCTTTGTTAGCCATTGTGCTTCACCCTGTTGTGAGGCTTTTTGTACGTTGGAAGTTCAACCGTATTGTGGCAATAATTTTAACGCTTTTGCTTTCGATAATGTTAATTGCCAGTTTAGGCATGTTTCTCATTTCGCAGCTAAGTAGGTTTAGTGAATCATGGCCTGTTTTTGTGGATAAATTTACCCTGCTTATAAATAATACCATTCATTGGATTCCTGGTTATTTCGATATTAGCGCCGTAAAGGTGAATGCCTGGATTGCCGATACAAAAGCAGATTTAGTTCATGGCAGTGGCTTAGTTGTTGGTCAAACATTACTATCGGTTGGAAGTGGTTTGGTAGTTGTTTTTCTTATTCCGGTGTATATTTTTTTGTTTTTGTATTACAAACCACTTTTGCTCGATTTTATTCATCGGCTTTTTGCCACCAACCGACAAACACAAGTTGGGCTTGTTGTTACACAAACAAAATCGGTTATTCAAAGTTACCTTACCGGGTTAATGATCGAAATTGCTTTGGTAGCAGCCTTAGATGCTATTGGCTTACTTATTTTGGGTATCGAATATGCTATTGTTATAGGCGTTTTGGGTGCCATGCTTAACCTTATTCCATATATTGGTGGCTTAATAGCAGTGGCAATTCCCATGATGATAGCTTTGGTAACAAAAGATTCGGCGTGGTCGGCTTTTTATGTTGTGATACTTTATTACGTAGTACAACTCATTGATAATAATTTTTTTGTACCTAAAATAGTTGCTTCTAAAGTTAAAATAAATGCCTTGGTTTCTATCGTAGCCGTTTTGGCTGGCGGTTCGCTGTGGGGTATTTCGGGCATGTTTTTGTCTATTCCACTTGTTGCAATTTTAAAAGTAATGTGCGATCATATTGAGCCACTTAAACCTTTTGGATTGCTACTTGGAGATACAATGCCGACGAAAGGGATTCTGTGATTTTTACAACTTTCTTCTAAAATTGTGTAATGCTTTCGTTCACAAATATCCTCACCTTTGTAAAGTTGAAACAATGTCGTTTCAACTTTATAGTATTAATCATGAAAAAGAAATTACTTCATATCGTAACGGCAGTTACAATGCTGTTAGTTACGCAGTTGGGTTTTAGTGCGAACCCAAGTTTAGGCACAGCCGCCAATTTTGTATTATTCTCAACCAATGGAGGTGTCTCAAATGTTGGACAATCACACCTTACCGGAAATGTAGGCACAAACAATGGCGCTATGGGTGGTTTTGGTAACGTCGACGGCGTTATGAACAATGCCAATGGAGTTACTGCCACAGCAGCTGGCGATTTACTTATTGCTTATAATCTTTTGAATTCTGCAATCCCGGAAGCTTTTCCTACGGCTTTTATAGCTCCCTTAATGGGTAATGGACAAACACTTACACCGGGGATTTATTCCATAGCCGAAAGTGCTTCGCTGAACAATGTGCTTTATTTAGATGGTCAGAACGATGCCAATGCCGAATTTATTATTAAAATTGCTGGTGCATTTTCTACAGCCTCTTTATCGCAGGTAATTTTGCTAAATGATGCCAAAGCTTGTAATGTATTTTGGAAAGTTGAAGGTCTTGTTAATATGGCTTCGGGTACCAAAATGAAAGGAAATATGGTTGTTAATAATGCTGCTATAGTTATGCAAGCAGGTGTAGAATTAGAAGGGCGTGCTTTATCGACAGCTGGTGCCGTTTCTACAGATGGCGTGTTGGCTTATATGCCTATTGGTTGTGGAAGTCCTGTTTTAAGTGGACCAACAGCTCCCGATTTGAAGACAGCTTCGTGTTATGCTCTTTTTACTGCCAACGGTGGTTTAACCAATAGTGGCGTATCGTTCGTAACAGGTGATATAGGTACAAACGTAGGACTTACAACTGGTTTTCAGGAACTGAACGTTACCGGAAATATACATCCGATTCCGGATGTTTCGACTGCCGCAGTTGCTGCCGACCTGATTGATGTTCATACTTATTTGAATAACCTTTCGCACAATATTGAATTACTTTATCCGGCTCAGTTTGGACAAGATTTGGTACTTACACCGCATACTTATTTGCTCAATGCAGCCACCGTACTTACAGGTACAGTTACGCTGAATGCTCAGGGAAATGCCGATGCTGTTTTTGTTATCAAAATCACAGGAGCTTTATCTACCAGTACTTATGCTAAAGTGTTGTTAACCAACGGAGCACAAGCTAAAAATGTGTATTGGAAAATAACCGGAGCAGTGGAGATAAATGATTATTCCGAATTTGTAGGTAATGTAGTTGCCAACAACGGCGCTATCAATATCAAAACCGGAACTGTGCTTTTAGGTCGTGCGCTAACAACAAGTGGTGCGCTGAATACAGAGGCAGTAACAGTTACCAAACAATCGCCTTGTATCGGTCTTGGGACTAATTTAGATAATAATGCAGCTAAAAAAATAGCAACAATTTATGCAAACAATAATACGATAAAAGTATCACTGCTAAATGCTACTGAAAGTGGTGAGTTGTTGGTTTACAATGCAATTGGAAGGATGATGTTGAACAAATCAATTGCGCAGCCTATGTCAACAATTACGGCTAATCTTGCTTCGGGAGTGTATTTTTACAAAATAACTTCAAAAAAAAACGCTTTACAAACGGGTAAATTTATTGTAAAATAAAAGATTTTTCAAGACCACCTTAACTAGGGAATTGCTCTGATAAAATTCATTTTTTATCGGAGCGATTTTTTTTTTTTAATAAAAAAAACTGCGGATACTGCTTTGGATTTTCTATTCTGAAATCGTAACTTAGTTTGATGTAATGTGTTGAATATAAATAGTATTACTTGCTAAATCGATATCGAAAATTATATACCAAGATGTGCTTTTATTTCGATTGTAACAATGGACTTTTTTTCCGTATTTTTTGTGTGATTCAAATTTTGATTCAAAATGATACGTTTGAGTGTCTAACGAATCGCAAATATTTCTCAATTCGTTATGATATGTAACAACATGATTATATTCCAAATTATGCTATGGCCACGATAATAATCCGTCAAAAATTTTATCTAAATCAGCAATTGCATTTTGACTATAATAAACCATGTTTTTTACAAATTTTATCTAAGTTTGCTCTCGAAACTTTCCAAAAATCATCAGAAGTCATATATCCTTCCGGTACACTCGAATTTACTGTGGAACTTACAAATTCAACATCTTTGTAGTTGCTTCGCAACTCTTCAACAATTTTCTTCCCATTAGGTGTATTGTCGTTTATTTTAACTGTATGTATCATATAATTTCTATATTTATTGTTGAAAATGCAAATATGCTAAACTTCTTTTTGATTGAGTAACAAATAGCATTTAAATATTGTTTGCAACAAAAAATACGGCAACGTTTCAAGTGATTTTTGAAACGTTGCCGAGTTTAAGCTATAATTTTGCGAAGTATGAAATTTCTTTTATCTTCCTACTATGTATTTCCTGCGTGCATCCCTAAGTATCCAAAGTATGACCATACTGATTAAAGCGCCAAAGAAACACCATACTGAAGTAAGAAATTGTGTATAAAATATCATTGTAACTAAACAAGATACGGCCATCAATATGCCCATCAGATATATTCGTTTGATGGTGGAAATGAAAAGTGGCGTAAGAGACGCAATTAAATAAAAGCCGAAAACGATTAACTGAATAGATTTTGGATAGCCTTCGACATATTTGATGTGATATTCTTTAATTTCGGGCACAATACTATAAGTTGATATACAGAAAATAAAATACAACGAAACTGAAATTCCCATTCCCAAAAGCACCCACAATACTTTCAATCTTTTTTTGTTTTTTTCCATGAGCATTATTCCTAAAGGCGTTACAAAAGGCCAAAATACTTCTGCCATTATTAAAAAAATGTATGTTGCAGGCATTAAAAATGCTTCGTATTTAGGGTTTTGCAATCCCAACCAAACGAAACCTTCAGCAATTTGTTGAAGGCCAAAAAATAATGGAATACTTGCGAAATCTAACTGTGATGGTTTGTGCACTTTACGGATAGTGGCAACGCCAATTGCCACTATAACAGCACCTCCAATAAAACTTGCTTCGGTTGAAAAACACATATATTATTTATAGTTTAAATTTTCTTACTTTGATGTTTTTATATTGCTTGCTCCTATTGTTTTTCGCTTTTTGTTCGAAATTCGGATTAATATCTTCATAAACTCGTTTAAAATCAATGGCGTAAGACCTAGTGCAATAACTATTGCCCAAGCACGCGTATCAGGCATTTGCAGGTGAAATGCACTTCTAATTACGGGTATACCAACCACTACGAGCTGAAGTGCCAGTCCAGTCATAATTGCTGCCACAAGGTATTTATTCGAGAAGATACCAATGCTGAAAATGGATTTTCGTTCATTCCTCAGCGCCAGCGAGTAAAATAGCTGACAAACTACCAATACCATAAAAGCCATAGTGCGGGCATATTCGATGGTATTTTGTGGAACTTGCTTGTCGAATGGGGAATATCCACGCTCGTAATAACCAAAATAATAAGCTGCAATTGTTAATGCTCCGATTAAAAATCCTCCAAGTAAAACATGCAAACCGGCACCGTTGGCAAAAAAGCTCTCTTTTGCTGGTCGTGGTTTTTCTTTCATTACATCAGGATTTCCGGGATCCATTCCCAATGCTATGGCAGGAAGCGAATCGGTAATGAGGTTTATCCACAGAAGCTGTGTGGCAATTAACGGGGCACTCCAGCCCAGAATTAGAGCTACGAATATGGTTAATACTTCACCTAAATTGCACGTGATTAGAAAAATCACAGACTTTTTTATGTTGTTATAAATATTTCGACCCTGCTCAATAGTAGTTACAATGGTCGAAAAATTATCGTCGACAAGAATCATGTCCGAAGCACCTTTGGCAACGTCGGTTCCCGTAATTCCCATTGCAATTCCAATATCGGCAGTATTTAGCGAAGGAGCATCGTTCACGCCATCGCCAGTCATAGAAACGATGTTGCCCTGCGATTTTAGCGCGCGCACTATTTTTACTTTGTGCTCGGGCGAAACACGTGCAAAAACGGAATAGTTTGTAATCTTTTTGGAGAATTGCAAATCGGTAAGCTCGTCAATTTCAAGTCCCGTAATTGTTTGCTCCATTTTTTCGGCAATTCCAAGCCTCAGGGCAATGGCAAAAGCGGTATTTTTATGGTCGCCAGTAATCATAAGAGTTTTAACTCCTGCATTTTTCGCTTTTAAAATAGAATCCTTCACTTCCGGTCTTGGTGGGTCTATCATTCCTACCAAACCAATAAGAATCAAGCCTTTCTCCATTTCGGCAGGGTCAATTTTTCCCTTTGTCGGCTTATAAGCTGCTCCGAGCGTACGCAGCGCTATGTTGGACATGGAAATGGCGGCATCGATGTATTTTTGTTTGTGAGCATCAGTTAAGGGAACCGATTTTCCGCTGTCTAAAATATATGTGCATATTTCAATCAAGTTTCCGAGAGCACCTTTTGTATAAACAATAAACTTCCCATTTTCGTCAATCAATGTAGTCATTAACTTTCGGTCGGAATCAAATGCTAATTCGTCAATACGTTTGTTCGTTTTTTGCAGCGCTTTTCGGTCAATTCCAATCGTGTCGCCCATTATTAGTAAAGCAATTTCGGTTGGGTCACCCGTGCTAATGCCTTTATTATAAGATGCATCCGAAGAGAGTATCAAAGCTTTTGCCATTAATTTAAAATCTTCCGAAGCCGTTTTGTTTTTTCCTATTTCAACAATTCCAACCAAACCATCAAGGGTAAAGCCACTCGTAACCGTCATTTTGTTTTGAGTTAAAGTACCCGTTTTGTCGGAGCAAATAATATTCAGCGAACCCAGCGTTTCAACTGCTGATAACTTTTTTATGATGGCATTTTTTTTCGATAAATTAGTTACACCCACAGCCAACACAACCGCCACAATAGCAGCTAGTCCTTCGGGAATGGCAGCTACAGCCAACGAAACGGACAGCATAAACATTTCGGATAAAATGCGCCCTTGAAGCATTGCAATAATGAAAATAAGAACACAAATTACAATTGCAATAATTCCAAGGGTTTTTCCTAATTTATCCAAACGAATTTCCAAAGGCGTTTTCGACTTCACTTCCGTATTGATTATGGAAGCTATTTTTCCAATTTCGGTATCCATTCCTGTTCCAACAACTACCCCAAAACCTCTGCCGCTGGTAATAATGGTCGACATGAAACCTAAGTTTAGACGGTCTCCCAAAGCTGTTTTCGGGTCAGATTGAATAAGGGTAGCCTCTTTTTCGGATGGAACCGATTCGCCGGTTAATGATGATTCGTCAACCTGAAGATTAATGGATTCAATCAGACGAATATCTGCTGCAATTATTCTACCTGCATCGAGGATAAGAATATCCCCTGGAACAATTTTTTCTGAGTCAATTTCCTTTGCAACTCCGTTTCGGCGAACCAATGCTTTTGAAATTGTCAGTTTTTGCAGGGCTACTATCGCTTTCCCTGCTTTCACTTCTTGCACAACACCAAGCACTGCATTAATAATTATTACCAGCATAATAATCACTGCATCAACATATTCGCCCATAAAAATGGTAATAGCCACCGCTCCAAGTAGGATATAAATCAGCCAGTTTTTTAGCTGTTCGAAAAAAAGCAAGAAGATATTTTTCTTTTTTTCAGCTAATAATGTATTAGCACCGTATTTATTCAATCGGGTTAGTGCGTCATTGTCAGAAAGTCCTTGAACGGGATCAACGCTTAATTCATTTAAAACTGCTTCAATTGATTTGGAAAACCACATAGTTAAAATTTTTATTTAATTGACAAAGAAAATGTTACACAGAAAATGAAAATTGTTGTACACAAAAATAATTCGACATTCAATTTTAAATGTTATAATATTCTGATTGTGAGTTGCATAATTTACATATTTACTTTTGCTAAATAATATGTAAAACATGTAACTAATCCCCCTTTTTTTGTAAGAGCCACCAAGCTATATTGTCGCAACTTTGCATGGTTATGTCATCTCGAAATTTTTGAGGTCGATTAACGAATAATTATTCATTTAATACATTTAGTTCACTAAAGAGGAAGCATTGCGTTTTAGCATTCTGTTTGGTTTCGACGAACAAAGGGTGGTTGCTAATTACGAAAAATTCTTGATCGAAGAAGTTGCTCCAAATATCGCCAACAATGGTCGCGTCATTATTCATGGACATACCGATATTATTGGTGGTTCGGATTACAATATGAATCTTTCGGAACAACGCGCAAAGGATATTATGGATATTCTACAAAAAGCTACTTTCGATGCCGGTAAAACTGGTGTTACGTATGATGTAATTGCTTTTGGTATGGATGCCGATGATGCGCCTTTTGCCAATAAATTGCCCGAAGAACGCTTTTACAACCGCACCGTAATTATTGATATTGTGCAACCAAAATAAATGAGATTAGCAAAATAATTGATTAAAAAATGAGCGGGCTACGAAAAGTTACCCGCTCATTTTAATGCTATGCAATTGATTATAAATAATTTATTCGCGATTAATGCTTTTCAAATACTCATCAGCAGACATTACTGGGATATTTGATGCTTTAAAATCTTTTTGATTTCTCGTTAATAACAGAGTGCAGTCAGATTTCAACGCACACAAATATTGTAACCCATCTTCAAAATCTGAGAAAGTTGAATTTAGACCTTTTTCGATAGTTTTTTCATCCAAATCGGATATTTCTGAAATTATCTTGAATTTACGGAGTTTTTCTTTTATTTTTTCTATACTTTCATATTTCGAAAGCAAGTAGGCCACTGTAGAATACGACAAAGCAGAAACTACAATCGTAACTTCACCTTTATCGGCTAATGTTGCTATTTTGGCAATCGAATCGTAATAGGGCAAGCGCTCACCAAGCAAATCAAGCATTATATTTGTGTCGATAAATAATCTTGGCTTCATTTATGCTTTTCGGTTAGGTAATCAGCATACTCTTTTTTATAATCAATATCTACAGGCAAATGCACCCCTGTCGACATGCTTTTTACAAACGGAGAAATCTGTATTTCGTTGTCGGATGTCGTATTTGTACGACTTACTAATGAACTTAAATACGACTCGATAATACGTGATAAACTTCTATTTTGAGTTGTAGAATATTCTTTAGCTCTGTCAACCACATTTTTATTTAATTTTATTGTCAGTTTAGCATCCATAATTTTAAGTTTTATACTTGCAAATATAGTAAATCAATACGTACAATCCTACTCTTTTCTATTTTATTAATAATTCATACACAAAAATTGATTTCAATAATAAAGTTTTGCATAATACTAAACTTATTTGTATTTTTACCGATTATTAGACCAATTGGTTCGTAAACTTAAAAAATAGAATATCATGGCAAAATCAGAAGATGCAAAGAAAAACGTCAAAAAGGAAGCTTTGAAAACTCCTAAAGAAAAAAAAGAAGAGAAAAGACTTAAAAAAGCAAGCCGTAGCTAATTTGTAAAAGTAAAAAATCCGACCAAATTCCAGAAATGGAATTTGGTCGGATTTTTTTAATAAAATCAGTGATTTATGTAACTTTCTCTTTTCTTTATGTAATATAAAATCGTTTGTTATTTAGCATCTTTGTAAAATTTCAAAAAACAGAATGATGGTTATTTATGCTTTAAGTAATTAAATCCAAAATAAGACAGTTGTAGTTCAATGAAGATTATTCTATTTACATTTGTGCGGTACCGCACCGAATAAATAAGCACTCATGCTCAAAAAATCCAAAGTTATAAGTTCGGAAATTATAACAACAAAAAAAAATAATTTTCAAATTGTTGGTATCGGTGCTTCGGCTGGTGGCTTGGAAGCTTTGGAGCTTTTTTTCGAAAATACACCCAAAAATAGCGGTATGGCTTATGTCGTCATTCAGCATCTTGCTCCCGACTATGTGGGGATGCTCCCCGAATTACTACAACGTGTAACGCCAATGACGGTGCAGCAGGCAACTCAAAATTTGCAAATAATGCGAAACCAAGTGTATGTAATTCCGCCAAACAAAAGCATGACGGTAGTTGGTGGCATTTTACATTTACTTAAACCTACCGAACCACGCGGGTTGCGCTTGCCTATCGATACTTTTTTCGAATCGTTGGCTATCGATAAAAAAGAAATGAGCATTGGAATTGTCCTCTCTGGTATGGGCGCTGATGGTAGCATTGGATTAAAAGCAATAAAGGAATCGAATGGAATTGTGTTGGTGCAGGACCCTGCTGATGCTAAATTCAATGCTATGCCTCAAAGTGCTCTGGAAGCCACTGAAGTAGATATTGTTTCGCCAGCAAACAGATTGCCAGCAAGTCTTACCGAATTTTTAAAGCTTAATTCGCATCCAAAATTACTTACAATTCATACTCCCATTTTTGACGAGGATGCCTCCGGTTCTATCGAAAAAATCATTCTTTTACTTCAAATTCAAACAGGTCACGATTTTTCGCTTTACAAAAAAAATACGCTTTACAGGCGCATCGAAAGGCGCATGATGGTGCATCGGGTCGACAAAATAAATAACTACGTTCGTTTTTTGCAAGAAAATCCTATCGAAGCAGAAATCCTTTTTAAAGAATTGCTTATTGGTGTTACCAACTTTTTCAGAGAACCGGAAGTTTGGGAAAAGTTAAAAACGGAGCTTTTTCCCGCCCTATTCGAAAGTGCCCCCGATGGGTATGTTTTTCGAGCTTGGGTGGCAGGTTGCTCTACGGGAGAAGAGGCTTATTCGTTAGCAATAATATTTCGTGAAGCCTACGAAAATACTAAATTAGAAAAGCATTTTAGCCTTCAGATTTTTGCTTCGGACCTCGAGAATGATGCTATAATTCTTGCACGCAAAGGCGAGTTTCCGGCAAGTATTTCCAAAGATGTTACTTCAACTCGACTTAGTCAGTTTTTTACTCTCAATGGTAATGGTTTTAGAATAAATGCTACCATTCGCGAAATGGTTATTTTTGCAAATCAGAATGTTATAAAGGATCCACCTTTTACCAAATTAGATTTTCTTTCGTGCCGAAATATGCTAATTTATATGGAACCGGAATTGCAAAAAAAATTGATAACTTTGTTTCATTATTGTTTGAAACCTGGAGGATTAATGCTGCTTGGAAGTGCCGAAAATGAGAGTTCCGGCAATGGCAATTTTAGTATTCTTGATGCCAAATTAAAGTTTTTTAAACGCTCAGAAATTCAAAAAAATATTGAAATACAACACTTTCCGAGTTCTTTTTCGCAAAGTAAAATAACACAAACTGACATACAATTGAAGCCCATGAAAGAAATAGAAAACATTCAAATTCTCACCGACAAACTGTTACTTCAGCGGTTTTTGCCTGCGAGTGTATTAATCAACGATCAGGGCGACATACTTTATATTACAGGTAAAACTGGTAAATACCTGGAGCCTGCTGCTGGTAGAGCTAATATGAATATATACGCAATGGCGCGCGAAGGTTTGAATACCATGATGGCCGGAGCTATTCGAAAAGCGAAACTAAATTTCGAACCGTTACATTTTAAAAACATAAAGGTAGGAGCGGGGAGCAATATTCATTTGGTGGATATAACTATACAGCAAAACGAAAATCCGGAAGCTCTCAAAGGAACAATTATGGTTCTTTTTTCGGATGCTATTACTGTAATTTCAGAAAAAACATCAAAAAAATCGAATGTAAAATTATCGTCGGCACATCAGCAAGAGCTCGAAGTTGATTTGAAACGTTTGAACGAAGAACTGCAAAGCACGCAAGAAGAGATGCAAACTTCGCAAGAAGAGCTTAAATCGACCAACGAAGAAATGCAATCGACTAATGAAGAGCTTCAATCTACCAACGAAGAATTAACCACTTCGAAAGAGGAAATGCAAAGTTTAAACGAAGAGCTACAAACGGTCAATGTCGAACTTCAAACAAAAATTAGTGATTTTGAGCAGAGCAACAACGATATGATTAATTTGCTTAATAGCACCGATATTGCCACGCTTTTTCTCGATAAGGCATTAAATATAAGGCGATTTACCGATCAGTTGAAGAAAATTGTGAAGCTCAGAACCTCCGATATTGGTCGCCCTTTTACCGAAATCGCAAACGATCTACAGTATCCTAAAATTACTGCGCATGCCAAAGAAGTTTTGCGAACATTAACAGCCAAAGAAACCGCAATTACAACTAATTCGGGCAATTGGTTTACAGTTCGAATTATGCCTTATCGTACTTTCGAAGATAAAATTGATGGGGTTGTTATCACGTTTATTGATGTAACGAAAGCCAAAAAATTAGAAATTGAACTGAATGAAACAGTTGAGTTACTCCGAAAACACAATCTTTATAAACCATGAAAAACAATAAGAATGAAGTGAATGAGGCGGTGCTTCTTCGTCTATTGGCCGAAGAAAAATTAAAACACGAAGCTAATGAGCAATATGATATCGACGAATCGGATCGTTTAAAACTAATTCATGAGCTTCAGGTGCATCAAATTGAGCTCGAAATGCAAAATGAAGAACTTGAGTTATCCAAAGAAAAAATTACGCATACTGTCGAAAAATATACCGAATTATACGATTTTGCGCCTTCAGGTTATATATCACTTTCGCGAGAAGGGGATATAGAAAGTTTGAATTTTTCGGCTGCCAAACTACTTGGTAACGATCGAAATAAGCTAATTAAAACTAGTTTTGGGCTCTATATTCATCCCGAAAACAAAATTGTTTATAATCAGACTTTGGGGCAAACCCTAAGAAGTGCAACCAAAAGGAGTATTGAACTTTACCTGCTTTCGAAAAGTATTATCCCAATTTACGTGCATATCGATGCCCTTTTTTCCGAAAATACGAATCAATATTTTCTTACTATCATTGACATTACCGCTCTTAAACAATTAGAAGTTGAATTGGAAAATTCCCTTCATTTATATAAAAAACTAAATGGTTTTTATATAGATAGAGAACTGAAAATGGTAGAGTTGAAAAAGGAAATAAACGACTTGCTGATACAATCGGGCAACGAAATTAGATATTAATATGAAATAAAATTTCATGTTAAAATGAGCGAGCAATTTAATATTGCCCGCTCATTTTCATTGTAGTCAGTGATTTATATAACTTTCAATCGAATCTATGTAACGTATTTAGGGCAAAATAAGTGCAACTTTGTAAAAAACAAAACAACATGAAATTATTTCAAAAAACTTCTTTATTTGCCTTATTAATTTCCATTGCAATTGGATTTTCATCGTGTCTTGTAGGCTTACGACATGATAATGGCTATCGCCGTGGTTATTACAAAAACCATCGTCAGTACACGCCTCGTAGCCCCCGTGTCTATAAAATGAAGCCCGACAAAAAGTATTACTATCAATCGAAACCTCTCAAAGTTGAAAATGAACATGATGACAACCGCAAAGATAGCAAGCATGAGGATAATAAAAAAAGTAAGCATTCGAGAAGATAGTTTGCAGTTTACAGTTTATAGTTTATAGTTTACAGTTTACAGTTTATAGTTTACAGTTTATAGTTTACAGTTTACAGTTTATAGTTTGTAGTTTATAGTTTTCAGATAGGAAGTTTTAACAGACGAAAGTAACTTCACATCCCTGCAATTTATCCCCGTTTCACGGGGAGGGGCTTGGGGCAGATTAAATTTATTATTATGATAAAAGTTAAAAAAGAGGGTATTATCCTCGAAAAAAGAGATTTAGAGTTTGAGCGTGCGGGGGTTTTGAATCCTGCCATAATGAAGGATGGCGACAGTGTACATATTTTTTATCGTGCAGTCAGTGTCGGCAATCATTCAACCATTGGTTATGCTCGCTTAGATGGACCTTTGCATTTGGCCGAGCGCTACGATACGCCCATTTTTATGCCCGAAACGGAATACGAAACACATGGCGTAGAAGATCCACGCATAACTAAGATTGAAGACCAATATTATATGACCTATACTGGTTACGATGGTATAAACGCGCGTGGTGCTATGGCTACTTCAAAAGATTTGAAAAAATTCAAACGGCATGGATTAATTGTTCCTCCTGTAACCTATTCGAAATTTGTGTATTGGGCCGAAAAAAACGGCATGGTAAACGAAAACTATTACCGCAATCACAAATTTTACTATCAGGAAGCCGACCCGGATAAAAAAATGATGCTGTGGGATAAAAATGTGGTTTTTTTTCCACGCCGAATCAATGGTAAATTGGTGTTTTTGCATCGCATCCGTCCCGGAATTCAGATAACTTCTGTTGAGAGCTTAACGGAACTAACTCGTGAATTTTGGAAAGATTATTTTGCCGATTTTCATAAGTTTATTGTTATGGATCCACTCTATCAGCACGAGTCCGATTATATAGGCAGCGGTTGTCCGCCTATCGAAACGCCAGCTGGATGGTTGCTTATTTATCATGGTGTAGAATCTACTGAGCGAGGCTTAATTTACTCAGCTTGTGCTGCTCTGCTCGATTTAAACGACCCCTCTATCGAAATTGCCCGACTTCCTTACGCGCTTTTTACCCCACAATATGTTTGGGAACGGCGAGGTGAAGTTAACAATGTGGTTTTCCCCACTGGCACTGCGCTTTTTGGCGATACACTTTTTATTTACTACGGAGCAGCCGACGAGCGTATTGCCTGCGCATCGGTTCGTGTTTCAGCTTTAATTCAAGAACTTACATCAAACATTCAAACTAATGCGACACAATAACAATCCTCATACAGCAACTCAAGATTGCCCTGAAAATATAGTAATCACTTCTAAGCCAATTAAAAAAGAAAATTGGTTGAATTCAAAAAAATCTGAAAATGAAAATGGATTACCCGAAATACTTTTTGTAACTTCGTATCCTCCGCGTGTTTGCGGCATTGCCACTTATTCGCAGGATTTGATTTTGGCTTTGGAAAAAAAATTCGGTACCTCTTTCGATATCAAAGTATGTGCTCTCGAATCGGGCAAAGTATCGTACGAATATCCCAATCAGGTAACATCTGTACTCGACACTTCCGACCCAAAATCGTTTTCGACTACGACGCTTAAAATAAACCAACATAAGCAAACAAAGATGGTGGTTGTTCAGCATGAGTTTGGCTTTTTTTATCACGAAGAAAAGGCTTTTCTGAACTTCCTTTACGAACTTACAAAGCCCATTATTATTGTGTTTCACACCGTATTGCCGCAACCCGACGAAAAGTTAAAACTGCTGGTTCAAAATATTGCAAATGCATGTGGTTCAATAGTAGTTATGACAAATCATGCTTCTCAACTACTTGTTAGCGACTATTTTATTCAAAAATCGAAAATCACGGTGATAGCCCATGGAACGCATTTAGTACCCCATTTAGACAAAAAATCGTTGAAAGAAAAATATCGTTTGCAAGGCAAAAAAGTACTGACAACTTTCGGGCTATTAAGTTCTGGTAAAAGTATTGAAACGACACTTCGCGCTATGCCAAAAATTTTAAAAGAAATTCCCGATGCTATGTTTCTTGTTATAGGCAAAACCCACCCCGAAGTATTGCGAAACGAAGACGAAAAATACCGCGAACATTTACATGCCATTGTTCACGATTTACATATTCAGGATCAGGTGCGCTTTATAAACGAATATTTGGAATTGCCAAAGCTGCTCGAGTACTTACAACTTACTGATATTTATCTGTTTACAACCAATGACCCCAATCAGGCTGTGAGCGGCACTTTTGTGTATGCTATGAGCTGTGGTTGCCCGATAATTTCAACACCTATCCCGCACGCCAAAGAAGTATTGACAAAAGATACGGGTATTATTATCGATTTTCAGAATTCAAAACAATTAGCCGAAGGGGTTATCTTGTTATTAAACAACGATTTGCTTCGAAAAAATATTAGTACCACTACCTTACAAAAAATTGTTTTTACAGCTTGGGAAAATTCGGCGGTGGAACATGCAAGTCTTTTCAAAAAACACATTGGAAACAAAATGAAAATGGAGTATATTATACCCGAAATACGTTTAGATCAAATCGAAAAAATGACTACCGACATTGGTATCATACAGTTTTGTAAAATAAATCAACCCGATTTTAGTACAGGCTATACCCTCGACGATAATGCACGTGCGCTTATTGCTTTGTGTATGCACTTCGAACAGCAAGCCAATGTGGATAATTTACAGCCGATTACAACCTATCTCAATTATTTTAAACTGTGTTTGCAACCGGGAGGTAACTTTTTGAATTACATGGATGTAAACGAGGAATTTACAGATCAAAACTACGAAACAAATTTAGATGATGCCAATGGACGTGCTCTTTGGGCATTGGGCTTTGTTATTTCAAAAAAGTCAATTTTGCCCGACGAAATAGTGTCGCAGGCGCTGTCTATTTTTGAGAAAACCATGCCACATATCGAAACAATACATTCCACACGTGCCCTGGCATTTATTATCAAAGGACTTTATTATTATAATACAGTAGTGAAAACCGCCGACGTTAAAGTACTTACCGAACGTTTAGCCGATAGATTGGTGGATATGTATATTCACGAATCGACCAAAAACTGGGAGTGGTTCGAAAGTTACCTAACCTATGCCAACAGTATTTTACCCGAAGCCATGCTCTATGCTACCGAAGTTACAGGTAAAAAACATTTCGAGGGTGTAGCAGTAGAATCGTTCGACTTTTTGTTAAACAAAATTTTCAACAAAAATGGTATCGAGGTTATTTCGAATAAAACGCCATTTCACAGAGGAAAGGAAGCGCCCAAATTTGGAGAGCAACCCATTGATGTGGCATACACCATAATGACATTGAGCGCATTTTACGACCGCTTTAATACGAAAGAATATCTCGATAAAATGATAGTGGCTTTTAATTGGTTTTTGGGCGAAAATAGGCTGCATCAAATTGTGTACAACCCTTGCACAGGCGGTTGCTACGATGGTCTCGAAGAGCACAATGTAAATCTAAATCAGGGAGCTGAATCTACCGTAAGCTACTTGTTGGCTCGCCTAACATTGCAAAAATATATCGACCAAAATGCAGAAAAGAATTAAGATCCCGATAACTATTGGGAGAATTATGAATTACGAATTCAAAATTTATAATTTTCCATTTACCATTAACAACTAAATATCATGGTTTCCAAAATATTTTTCCTTGTAGCAATAATTTTTGCTTTAATATGGATGTTCGTATTTGCATTTTTCA
>CAMDNO010000072.1 GCA_945902955.1 Porphyromonas cangingivalis | reverse complement strand
AAGTTAAAAATAATTATTTTATAAAGCAAGTATTGTAGGTACATAAATTTTATCTATTTTTGCAATACAATTTTGAAGCAAATCACAATAAGGATTATTCCGTTGTGAAAACATTTGGTAAGCCTCTCCGCCATAATAAGTGGGAGGCATTTTTTTATCAATTTTCAATTCAATCTCTCCGATTCAAAATCATAATAAAAATTCTTTTCGGTGTTTTTATTGTGCTTTTTGAGTACATCTAAACTTATGAATGTTGTTTCAATTTCCGATAAGGGTATAATAGACAGGTATTTGGGATTCGATGCTTCTCCACCTGTACCTACTGCTACAAATACTTTTATATTTTGTTGTATCTCAAATTTTTTATATCGTGCCAGTTGATCTTTATTTGCAAATTCAATCCCATCATTGAATAATTTTTTTCTCCATTTACATTCTACGGCAAAAGTTTTAGAGTTGCCTTTGAGCGTGAATACCAATACTAAATCTGGGTGCAAAGTTGTTTCGGCATACGTGCCATTTACATACTTATCGCCAGCCCATTCTTTGAGTTTGAAGTACTTTTTATCAAACTTTTCTACCACATATTTTTCAAAATCATTGCCTTTTTTCTTTATTTGGTCAATAACTTCTGTTTCAGCTTCAATATTGTTTTGCTTTAGTTTCTGTTCAACTTCAATAATTATTGCTTCGTAATCCAACGTTTTTTCGTTGGCTATTTTTCGGATGGCATCTTTCTCATTTTTTGTTAATACACCATCGGCAATAGCCATTGCAATTACATTTTGTAATTCAGTGTCTGCTTTGGGTGCTGAGTTTTGCACTTTTTTTTCTGTTACTATTGGTTCTGCCTTTTCAGTAAAAACAATTGTATCGTGCTTAACGATTGGTTCTTGTACTTGAACTTTACTTATAATGTGGTTTTCATTTGTTGATTCGCTTTTTGCCAAAGTCTTTACTAAGCCTAAGGTAAAAATAATTCCACCCACTATCATTAATATTATGCCTGTCATCTTATTCATTTATTTGTATTTTTCAAATTTTTTCAATAATCTTTCTTCCCCGGCACAACCCCTCTAACCCCACCTCTCGGATTTTCAACATCACCTTTGTATCTTGTTATCAAATGGATATGAACATGAAAAATACTTTGTCCGGCAGCTTCGCCTACGTTTATGCCTACATTATAACCATCGGGATTAAAACGTTTTTGAATTAGTGTTTTACATCGGTTAACTAACAGCCATAAAGCACGTTGTTCGTGTATTGATAGTTCAAAGTAATCAGCTACATGTCGCTTAGGGACAATTAAAGTGTGTCCCGGATTTACCGGAAAACTATCTAAAAATGCTACGGCTGTTGCCGTTTCTGAAATAAGTTCCTTTTCACTGTCCAAATTGCAAAAAACGCAATCAGTTTGTGCTTTAGCGGTTTGATTATAATGTTTGTATTCGTAGATTTCGCAATTTTCGTTCGAGAAAACACTCTTGTATGGTAAAATTACATTACTTTGAAAGGTAGGGAGTTTATACACATAATGCGTACGGAAACCCTCACTTTTCAAATCTCGTCTCACAGCAAAATAAGCTTTGCCTGTTGGTTTTAGCAATTCCGAAACCGACATTAAAACCTCCGCTTGTTCGTTGGGTTCTAATACATTCAGCACATAATTACAAATAATTGTGTCAAAGCGTTTCTCAGGATATTCAGGTCGATAATAATTATCGTAGCCAACAATATCAAAGCCTTGTTCTTTAAGCTGTTCCGTATCAATTCCAAAGCCGCAGCCAAAATCTAATAACTCTCCTTTTAATAGATTATTTTGTTTCAACCAACGAGTTGGGAACGACATGGCTGTTCGTTCAATGGCAGTTAAATGGGGATTGTTGATAATCTTTTTCATAGTTCGTACGATTTATTCCAATAGCTGAATCCTCTGTTTTCGGCAATTTGAACCATTGGCGCAAATGTTTTTTGAAACACATTCAAGAAGTCATTTTCCGAAAGTCTTGTGAGTTCCGAAATAGAATCGTGTAAAATAAGATAATCTTCGAGCAACTTATTGTTTGGATTCTTAGGGTAAATAGCTTGCATGGCTTGTTGGTGAATGCGTGAGAATGGGAGTAGGTATTTTTCCAACAATGGTAAATTATTACTTTTCGAGATATTTGCTTTATGATCGGCAGGTATAATATTCCATATTAAATCGTTGGTAAAATAGCTCCAAGGTATAAAGTGGTCTAAATCATATTCTTTTTTAAACAATTGTTTGCCAGTATAAATACATGTTGTTGAGCCATTAATATTGATATATTCGTCCCAAAAATGGCGTTGCTTGGCTAATGATTCACGCAACATTGATTTTTCTAGTTTGGCTGGAATGTCGGGCACATTTGGGTTTCGCTTTTGGATAAAAAGCGTTAAATTCCAAAATGCAAAATCGCGCAATACCATATAGTTTGCATTTAGATAGTGCTCCCATTTTGGATTAATTTCAATGGTTTCGTCAGTAATTGCATAGAGGCAATTGTTTGTAAATGATTGAGATAAATAAACCACTTCACTATTATTTGTAAACTCTATCCAAGGCGATAAAAAGCGATATGGAACATTTAGCGCAAAAACTTTTAAGAGTTTTGCCGTTTTAGGTGAGTTCAGGTTTCTGGTCAGTACAGTTTTGATATGTTCCTTTTTGGCATCAATAGGGATATTTAGTTCTTTTTGTAATGCAATAATTTGGTCATAAAATGAATCAGAATTTCCGAAAGACAAACGGAAATAATGTATTGGATACCAAGCTTCTGTTATCATTCCGATGATTATTTCCCAAAATGAAAGTTTTCGGCGTTGTTCCTTTACAACAATATCGAGTATTGAAACAAACCAATAATACTTGTAGGTTGCAACAGTATTATTGAAAATTTGAGCAATGATTTTGGTTTCTGCGGACGTATTGTGTTCAAACAGCATAGAACATTTTCAAATTTGGTTTTTTAGTACTACGCCATTTCTGGCGTCTTTTTCGGATATTTATTTCCAGCGTCAAAAGTAAAAAATTAAATTCATAAAATCCATAAAATATGCGTTTATTTTAAGGTGAGTTTTAAATATTCCATGCCAACTGGCAATATCACCTCTCCGAGGCTTAAAAAAGCAGCCGAATAAATTGTTTTTTACAATCATATCAGCCCGATAGGCTTAGGGGTGGAAGTGAGGGTGGAAGCTAATTTTTAAAAACTAGATGAGGTACAAATTACAACTCACACACTGTGGGAGTAACCAACCAAGCGTACGAAAGTGAACTCACACACTGTGGGAGTAACCAACCAAGTGTACGAAAGTGAACTCATACACTGTGGGAGTAACCAACCAAGCGTACGAAAGTGAACTTATACACTATGTTTCCCAAAAACTGTCCGTACATGTTCACCTAACAGCGTCATTGTCAAGCCAATCGAAGCGAGGTATCTAAAGTTATTATTGAATGGCGTTTGCAAACCAAAAACAAGTCCCACAGAATTGCTTCGGTGGGACTTGTTAATTATTTATTCTCTCCATATTCAGCTTTTGGCTCACTGGCTAGTTGGCTAAAAGGCTGTAAAGATAGTTCAATGCCTTGTCTTTTAATTTGTTCAATTAAAGGTGAATTGTCATTGCTATTGTATTTGTTTTTACCAATCAAAAATGGTTCAATTTTAGTGCTTACCAATCGGGTTAGTTTCCAAATTTTACCAACTGCTTCATCGTCGGATTCATCGTATTTTTCAGATACAATCAATACATCTATATCGCTTGCATCGTTTGCCGTATTGGTGCTATAACTACCAAACAAAAACGCTTTGTAAACCGATATTCCATTACTGTTTAAAAGTATAATATATTCTTTTAATAGCTCAATTACTTCTGTTTTAGCCATAAAAGTAGGTTGTGTGTTTTTAATAAATAACCGTTTACCTTTTCCTCGTTAGGTATTGTCGGCTGATAATCAGGATATCGACCTTAAAGTTGATATTTCATAAGTATTCCAAGAAATATCTCATCCTCTTCAGCATAAGTTAATCCAGCGATTATTGGCAATCAAAAGTTTTGCTGATTCAAAATCATCAAAAGCACTACCAAACCAATAATCTACTTGTTTATCAATATTTATCATATAGTAAATTTGATTTCATTATACAATGGGGTATGCCCAATGTAGTAATTGTTATTTTTGTTTTATTGAGACGTGACATACAACGACTTTATTGACTTAATTATTTCCAGCGTCAAAAGTAAAAAATTTAATCCATTTGACCAATATCGTTTAGCGGTTTTTGTGTAATAGTAAGAAAGTTATTATTTCACTCCGTGAGATACAAAATCATTCGTTCCACCGCTTTTTCGCAAACGGGGCAAAATGCTTTGGCATCGTTGGTGCGCATGCGGCAGTCGTAGGCAGGGCGGTACATATCTTTGGTAAGGTAACCTCCACCTTCGAAAACACCAATGGGTAGTTTTTTTGTTTCCTCGGTTACAGGTGTTGGGATGGGTGTGCCCTTGGGTAAATCGTTTTTCCATTTCGTATCGAACCGTACGAGCGAAGTGAGATTGGGCTCCCAGGGTTCTTCTTTAATATTGTACATATCGTCGAGCGCATCGGGTTTGTCGCGGAAATACTCATCGCCCAAGCCGGCAAACGAATGTCCGAATTCGTGTACAATTACTTCACTTTTAGCACGTTTGCTATCGGCCGAAGCCAAGGCGTAAAAATTATAAATGCCTCCACCGCCATACGATGTGGTATTTGCCAAAACATAAATGGCATCGTAAGGTACAAGTGCGGCATAATTGCGAATGGCAAACATATTGGGCGAAGTGAGGTAGCGTGGTTCGTAGAAGGTATAAAAATGAGCTCCCACCGCTGTGTTTTTCCAACAGCTTTCGTGTGGTTTGCTAATGCCCGAATCTACCGAAATAGCAGCTACAGCATAAATATTCAGTTTTGATTTATGGCGAATAAAAGGCTCGTGGGTAAATAAATTATCGGCTAATTTTTGAGCGTCGGCAAAAAACTTTTCTTGTTGTTCGGACGTATATCCTTCGGCAATAATGGCTATGTCAACCGCTTTGTCGGGCGTGGTAGATTTTAAAATCTCTTTTACAGGTACTTGTACGGGCGTATTGCGAGCAATCAATTTATCGTTGGGCGAAAAGCCAACCGAAAGCAGCGTTGTCCATGTATCGAATCCTGCTCGTTTTTCGATAATTAATCTGACTGCATTTTTCGGAAAAGGAAACTGAATGCTTTGTTCCATACTTTTGGCGGTATGTTTTGCTTCGTCGGAGGTTTGCCACTCAAAAAACAAGGAGCTAAAACCGTCGGTGTAAATCAGTTTGCCCGATGCGCTGTCCGTAACTTGAAAGCGATATTCCCCCAAATTCAAAAAGTTGGTCAGATTCGACCTCCTGCCGCCCCAGTAAGGCTCTTCTTTAATTTTGTCGATAAAGGCCGAAGTGCTGGTGGCATTTCCGGTCAACTGAAAATCGATCCTACAAGCTTTATTAGCGAAAAAATGATTATAGTCGTTACCATAAGCTGCCATAGCAACGATAAAGAAAAAAACGGATATAAATATTTTCGTTCTCATACAGATGATTTTATATTTTCTGCAAAAATATACAAAAATAGCGAAATGGAATGCTTTTTGGAAATTAGGGTTTGCTAAAAAACTAAAGCATAATAATTTGATGAAATATATTTAATTACTCAGGTTTGCAATTCGGGTTGCTGTAACTAATTCTTTTTTACAAATGTTTCGGTGCTCTGCACCTACAAATACATCGCTATTCTTTAGCTACAAATATTGCGGTGCGCTGCACCTATGAGGGCTGGAGTGATATTTAGGGGCAGAGCCCCGATAACATTTGTAGAAAATACAACCAACCAATGAAACAAAGGTGCAGCGCACCGAAATATAAATTTAAAGTAATACAGGATTTACTTAATAATTAATTACTTTTACTTTGACAGATTAAAAATAGCGATATCAAATTCTCGAGACGATAGTAACTTAAGGCATCCTTTGGGGGGTTGGGGGTCGCAGAATAAAATTAACTTGACGGCTATGCCCTAAAGGGGCTTGGGGCGGAAGTATTCAGAATTAGTTTGACGGCTATGATAAATCGGGGCGGATTTTTAAGAGCGAAGTTTTAATCATTTCGACTTGTCGAAATTAAAATCCGTTTTAAAATCCGCTCAATCAGCGTAAATCTGCGTTCTATTATTTTTATTACACGATAGCTTAAGTAATCGAAGATATTTAATGATATGTTTTATTCTGACCCCCAATCCGTCAGCTGACGGAGGCTAAGACATATTCTCCACAAAAGATACGAGAAATTAAAGATACTGAGTCTTAAAGCCCCCTTTGGGGGTTGGGGGTCATATTACAAATAATTTAAGAAACATATCAATAATAAATCTCGCTTACTTATATAAACTCTAATCCTTTATAACTCTATTTTTTTGAATGTTTAAAAACTTTTTTCATAATAAACATGTTATAACATACAAAGTTTAAATATTCAGCTTGTTTATACTTTTAAAAAAATATGTTTAACGCCAGATTAAAAGGCAATTAAAAAAAATAAAAATCAAAATGGAAACTCCGGTTATTGCTCAAAAAAGTCCTTATGTGTTGGAAATGCAACCAGGAACGTGTTATTATTGTACATGTGGCAAAAGTAGCAAACAGCCTTTTTGCGACGGTTCGCACCGTGGAAGCTCGTTTGTACCTAAAAAAGTAGAAATTACCGACATCAAAAAAGTAGCTTGGTGTGGTTGTAAACATTCGGCAAATGCTCCGTTTTGCGATGGAACACATGCGAAGCTTTAAAAATTAGAAGTTAGAAATTAGAAGTTAGAAAAAAGAAGATGGATATAAAAAAACTTTCGAATATTGCTGCATGGGTTATTGCAGGGCTATTAACAGCATTGTATTTATTTAGTGCTTACGGTAAATTATCGAATCCGGCTCAAATGGAAGCCATGAAATTAGGCGATTGGGCAACCATTATTGCCATTGGCGAAATTGTTTCGGCTTTGTTGTTTTTGATACCTAAAACAAGCAAATACGGCACTTTGCTACTAAGTTCGTATATGGGTGGTGCCATTATTTTGCACATGACTGGTGCTACAAGCATAGTAATGCCGGCTGTTATATTGATTTTGGTATGGGTTGTTGCATTCCTTCGCGACCCTAAAATGTTTAAACTGTAATTTGTAGAGACGGGGTGAGCCCCGTCTCATAATTAAAAAATAATATGCGTTTAGAAGATGAAATAAAGGGGCGTTTCCGCAACGAGTACCACAAAGGGTTAATTAACCTCACGTACACTACACGAATTCTTGGTTATCGTTTTATTCAGGATTTGAAAAAACACGATATTACGGAGCAGCAGTACAATGTATTGCGTATTCTGCGTGGTTTTCGGGCGGAAGCTCCTTTGTCGATAGGCTTTATCAAAGAGCGCATGCTCGACCGCGACTCCGATGTGAGCCGTTTGGTGGATAGGTTGTATAGCAGCGGTTTGGTGCTTCGCTACGAAGATAAAACCGACCGCCGCAAAAAGTCGGTGGAAATTTCGGAAAAAGGCTTAACCTTGTTAACAAATTTGTTGGATACAGAATTGCATATCGACCAATTGCTTAAAAACTTGACCGAAAGCGAAGTGGAGCAGCTTAATTTTTTATTGGATAAAATAAGAGATTAAAATAATTGAATTTCCTACTTCTAATTAATAATCAGTTACTTTTTCTTTTTCATAATCGATATTGGTAATTAATCGGAGCGAAGTATCTTTTGTAAAATAGCTCCATGCCCAGTTGAAAAAGATAACTATTTTGTTGCGCACACTCAAAATGAGCATTAGGTGCAAAAACATCCATACATACCATGCCAATGGACCTTTAAATTTATAAAATGGCAACTCCACTACGGCTTTGTGTTTACCTACGGTTGCCATCATTCCTAAATCGTTGTATTCGTATTCTTTGAGCTTGTAGTTGCTGTTTTTGAGTGAGTTGATAATATTGTTACCCAAATTTTTAGCCTGATTAATTGCAACATTGGCAACCTGAGGATGTGCATTTGGATATTTCGGTGTTTCCATATAGGCTACATCGCCCAATACATAAATATTGTCGTAGCTTACTAATTTATTAAAACGATCTACTTTGTAGCGGTTACGCACCACATCTTCGGATTTTAAACCTTCAATAATATTACCCTTTACACCCGCAGCCCAAATCACATTTTTAGTTGGAATTTCTTCGCCGGTATTTAATATAGCCATTTTGCCATCGTACGAACTTAGTATGGTGTTTGTTTTTACTATCACACCCATATTTTCGAGGTACTCGCGTGTTGCATTTTGCGATTTCCCACTCATATTATTCAGTGTATTAGCACTTCCTTCTAACAATATTATATTAAATTTTGATAAATCAATATTGTGATAATCTTTCGAAAACACATTCCTTTTTAATTCGGCAAAAGCGCCCGATAGCTCAACGCCTGTGGGGCCACCACCTACAATAACGATATTCATTAGGGCTTGTTTTTCGTCGGGGCGAGCAAAAATTTCTTTCTCGAAGCTAAAGAGTATTTTATTTCGAATGTCGATAGCTTCTTGCGTTGTTTTCATCGGAAAAGCGTGCTCACTTATTTGCTTATTACCAAAAAAATTGGTGCTGCATCCGGTTGCAATTATCAAATGGTCGTAGCTAATAGTGCGGTCGTAGGCTGTCATTAACTTATTTTCGGACGGAATGATTTTCTTGATATCAGCCATTCGGAAGTCGATATTTTTGCTGCTCTGAAAAATTTTACGAAATGGAAAAGAGATGCTCGATGGTTCTAAACGGGCACTTGCCACCTGATAAAATAAGGGTTGAAACTGATGGTGATTCTGTTTATCTACCAATACCACTTCTACTTCTGCTTTGCGTAACGATTTAGCCATTTGCAAACCAGCAAAACCACCACCTATAATTACTACACGTTCGCCTTTTTTAATTCCTTTAATTCCCATTGATTGATTTATTTACTATTTGTTCAGTTACTATTTACCATTTTTGAAAAAACAAACTACTGTTATGTAAATTTGAAAATGAGTCAATTTGAAAATTTGAAAATGCTGTTCAGCAATAATTTAAAATTTTTATAACACGTCATTTTTAGCTTAACATATCACTACATTAGAAATGGAAGTTATTTTCAAATATAAGTAATCGAAGATATTTAATGATATGTTTTATTCTGACCCCCAAACCCCCAAAGGAGGCCTCAGACGCAGTATCTATAAATCTTCCTATCTTTTGGTAGAGAATATGTCTTAGCCCCCTTTGGGGGTTGGGGGTCATATTACAAATAATTCAAGAAACATATCAATATTAAATCTCACTTACTTATATACATTACTAAACTTTGTTCTCTATTGTTTCTATTGTGGTTCAATAAATTATTTCACTAGTTTAAAACAATGTTGTTACTGTTTTGTTTCAAAATAAGAGAAATTTTTCTTTAATTCAAAATACCTTCGAATGGTAGGTAGTTCCGTATTTTTATTTAATTTTGTGGAAATTCTTATTTTTAGCAGATAATTATGGTTCAACACATACACAAATTCTTATTTTTACTCCTACTAATATATTCAATAAATAGCTATGCTGAGCATTCAGAAACCGAAAAATTAAGCGAGGTTACGCTATACATTATGCCAACCATGCACCCGCTCGATTGGAGCAGTCCGGCGGCATTATTTAAAACAATGAAAGAATGCTATGTAAAAACAATTGGCTTGCCCGACAATTATTTGCTTGGCCATTTGGCTGTCAGATTAGAATCGCCGGTGCTCGAAAAGTCAATTCTAATAGCGCAAACTTCGGGAAGTGTGCAGGAAAAAACAGATTTAATTCTCAAACAAAAAGTAGGTTTTGGCATTATTGGCGCAGCATTGAGTGGACGGATTGAAACCGAAAAGGAATTGGAACATAAATTAAATGTTTATGCAAAACGTAAGAAGTTAGCTTTTTTAAAATATAAAGTAAGCCACAAAGCCATGCATCGAATTTTGGCTTTTATCGACCAATACAAACGAAAAATAAATGAGAAACATGCTGCCTGCGATTTTTATGGTGGTGCTTTTTGGCCACGCTATCACAACGAAGGTGGTGCATGCTCAACTTTTGGATTTGCATTGCTCGATTTGGTAAATGTGCTTACACCCGAAACTGAATTGTGGAAAATGGAGCTTAAAATTCCTGCTGATATTATTGGGGGTGAATTTAATAATGGTAAAAAAATTAAAAACACAGCGATAAAAAATACAAAATCGTGGTTCAATAAAGAAGGAAAAGTGAATGAGGATTTTGTAAAATACCTTGTTTATGAACCAAGTATAATGTTCGATTGGATAATGGAATCAAAAACGGTCGACAGAGTAGGATATGTTTTTGTGGAAGAGAAAGGTATTCCCGGCGTGATTATCGATAAGCGTGATGCAGTTTTCGACGAAAATGAACCACTCTTTTTGCCTCGTCCCGAACCAAACCGCTTTATAGATGTTTATTATAAAAAAATTGGAATCAAATGAAACTAAAATTATTCACAATACTATTCACACTAATGAGTTTAGCAAGCGCCAATTCGCAGGAAAACCTGTCGTATCAACTACCAACACAATCTATTTTACAATTAGCCGATTATCAGCGTCCACCGGCGGTAACTATGGACAGTCGCAAAACGTATATGCTACTCAGCTATCGCCCAACATATAAATCGTTAGATGACCTTAATCAGCAGGAAGTTAGCTTGGCGGGTCTGCGTGTTAATCCGGCTACCAATATCAGTTCGTCGATGAGTTATATCAGTTCGCTCAAAATGCGTAAACTGTCAGAAAAAGACCCTATCGACTTTGAAGGAATGCAAACAAATATGCGTATTGCCAATGTATTATGGTCGCCCGACGAAACAAAAGTGGCATTTACCAATACAACGCTTAACGGAGTGGAATTGTGGTTGGCCGATTTAGTTACTGCCAAAGCAACAAAATTAACCAATGCAGTTTTAAACGCCAATATTGGCAATCCGGTAAATTGGTTTCGCGATAGCAAAAGTTTGTTGGTGCGTATGTTACCCGCAAATAGAAATGCACTTATCGATTCCAAAAAAGCGTTGCCTGCTGGCCCTATTATCTCATTAAGCGATGGCTCGAAGGCTCAAAATAGAACCTATCAGGATATGCTCAAGAATCCTACCGATGAGGCTAACTTTGTAACACTCACTACCGCAGAACTTTACAAAGTGGAGTTAGATGGTTCACAAAAGCTTTTTAAAGGAGCCGATTTGTATGTAAACGAAATAATATCGCCCGACGGAAATTTTGTGTTGATTACCACCTTGCAAAAACCATTTTCGTATATCGTACCGCTCAATCGTTTTCCGCAAACAAATGTGGTGTACGATGCCAATGGCATTAAAATAAAGGTTATTAGCGAAATACCGCTTGCTGAAGTTCAACCAAAAGGGTTTATGGCTGTTCGCAAAGGCAAACGCTCGCTTAGTTGGCGCTCGGATGAAGCGTCTACTTTATATTGGGTGGAAGCGTTGGACGAAGGCGATCCTCAGAAAGTTGTGCCTTTTCGCGATGCCGTTTATCAATGGAAAGCGCCTTTTACTACCGAACCTTCATTGCTTTGCAAAACAACTTTGCGTTATTCCCGTTTGGTGTGGGGAAATGCAACCACAGCCGTGCTCAACGAGGAATGGTACGATACCCGTCAAATGAAAGTATCGGTAATCAATCCCTCCAATCCCAACCAATTGCCAAGGTTGTTCAGCGAGCGAAATTTTCAGGATGTATATGCCGACTTGGGCGATTTTGAAACACACAAAAACGAATTTGGGAAATATGTTATGACTATTGAAAATGAAAAAGCGTTCTTGTTGGGTGATGGTTTTACTGCCAAAGGTCAATTTCCGTTTATCGACGAATTAAACCTTTCGACACTGAAAACCAAACGGTTGTACCAATCGACTTTAACCGACAAAATGGAAGAAATACAGGACGTTTTGGATGTGAAAAAGGGCGAAGTGCTCGTAAGGATGCAATCGAAAAATGAATTTCCTAATTATTTTATTCGTAATATTAAAAAACGAATTGCGCCACTACAAATTACCGATTTCAAAAATCCATTCGAAAGTATTGCAGGTGTGCACAAAGAATTAATAAAATACAAACGTGCCGATGGCGTTGAACTTTCGGGAACTCTTTATTTGCCAGCGGGTTACAATAAAAATGCAAAAACCAAAAAGTTACCTCTGTTAATATGGGCTTATCCGGCTGAATACAAGGATAAAAATAGTGCCGGACAAAGTACTGCCAATCCAAACGAATTTACATTTCCGTACTACGGTTCTTTTGTGTATTGGGTTACGCGCGGTTATGCCGTGTTGGACGATGCCGCTTTTCCCATTGTGGGCGAAGGCAAAACGGAACCCAACGATAGCTTCGTGGAGCAGTTGGTAGCAAATGCTAAAGCAGCTATCGATGCCGTAGATTCGTTGGGTTTTATCGACCGCAAAAAAGTAGCAGTTGGTGGGCACTCGTATGGTGCATTTATGACGGCTAACTTGCTTACACATTGTAACTTATTTGCATGTGGTATTGCGCGTAGCGGCGCATACAACCGCACACTTACGCCTTTTGGGTTCCAAAGCGAACAGCGCAATTACTGGGACACGCCCGAAGTGTACAATTCCATGTCGCCATTTATGCAAGCCGACAAAATGAAAACGCCTATTTTATTGGTTCACGGCGAAGCCGACAATAATCCCGGAACATTTACGCTTCAAACCGAACGTTATTTTCAGGCGCTAAAAGGGCTTGGAGCACCCGCACGTATGGTAAATTTACCTAAAGAACAACATGGCTATGTGGCGCGCGAAAATATCTTACATTTGCTTTGGGAACAAGATCAGTTCTTGGAAAAATACCTCAAATAATAATAGCTATTTCGAAATGAAAAGAATTCTCATTGTCAGTTTTATAGCACTGATTACTTTTAATAGTTGTATCGACGAGCCTGTTTTAGAGCCCGATAATCATATTGGGAATTTTGAATCGCTTTGGAAAATTATGGATACGCGCTATTGTTATCTCGATTATAAAAATATAAATTGGGATTCGGTACATACGGTTTACAAAGCGCGTGTGGATACTTCGATGACCGACTATGAGTTGTTTGAACTTTTTGGAAGCATGCTGGGCGAACTGAAAGATGGGCACGTAAATTTGTATTCCGATTTTAATACCAGCCGCTACTGGAAATGGTTTAAAGATTATCCTTCGAATTTTAGCTCCGATCTTGTTTATAACGATAACTATCTTGGGGCTAATTATTTGGCTGCTGGTGGTTTGCGTTACAATAAAATAGCGGAAAATAAAGTGGGTTATATTCTTTACAGCGATTTTTCAAATCGTTTTTCGGATACAAACATACTATACATTCTGAATTATTTTAAAGATTGTGAGGCATTAATCATTGATGTGCGCAACAATGGTGGTGGGTATTTAGATTTATCAGAAAAATTTGCTTCTTATTTTTTCGAAACTGAGACGATAACAGGCTACATGCAGCATAAAACCGGCAATGGTCATTCGCAATTTTCGGATCCTGTGGTGATTAAAACGCCAAGCCACGATAAAATTAGATGGGGTCGAAATGTGGCTATTCTTTCCAATCGGATGTCGTACAGCGCTACCAACTCCTTTGTAAGTAGAATGAAATTAGCACCTCACGCTATTGTTGTGGGCGACAATACGGGTGGGGGAGGAGGTCTGCCTATTTCGAGCGAGCTACCCAATGGTTGGATGGTGCGTTTTTCGTCAAGTCCAATGTTTGATGCCGACATGCAACATACCGAATGGGGAATTGCGCCCGATGTAAAAGTTGATTTGAAACAAGCTGATGTGGATAAAGGCTACGATACGATAATTGAGACGGCTGTTTCGTTGATTACAAGTAAATGAAAAAACTCAAAATAACAGAAATGAACCGGTTGACGCCGGAAGAATTTAAAACTTCGCAAAAATTGCCTTTGGTAGTAGTGCTCGATAATGTGCGCAGCTTACACAATGTAGGTTCGGTTTTTCGTACGGGCGATGCTTTTTTAATAGAATCGGTATTTTTGTGTGGAATAACAAGTACTCCGCCACATGCCGAAATTCACAAAACGGCCTTGGGTGCCGAAAACACTGTTGAGTGGCGTTATTTCGAAGATACATTAGAGGCTGTAAATGAGCTAAAAAGAAACGGTTACATCGTGTTTTCTATCGAACAAGCTGTGGGGAGCACGCTTTTACCCGAACTCAAGCTTGACAATACAAAGAAATATGCTGTAATTTTGGGAAATGAAGTAAAAGGTGTACAACAATCGGTTGTCGACGCAAGTGATGGCTGCATCGAAATTCCGCAATATGGCACCAAACATTCGCTCAATGTAAGTGTAACGGGTGGTATAATTATTTGGGAATTTTTTAGAAAGCTAATATAATGGTTAATTATAAATCGTAAATGGTAAATGAATAAATTGTAAATTATAAAATGGTGGATTGGAGAGATAAATTGAGCGGCTTGAAAGCCGAATTGCCCGAAGGCGAGGACCTTCCCGAAGTAAAAATACCTGAAGCAAGCAAGAAGCAAAAAGAACCGCTTCGAGTAGAATTGGACAAACGAAACGGTAAACCCGCAACTTTGGTTACTGAATTTTTAGGCAGTGATGATGAACTAAAAGAATTAGCTAAAATGCTTCGGGTAAAATGTGGAGCAGGGGGTTCGTCGCGCGATGGCGAAATATTGGTGCAAGGCGATTTTAGAGTGAAAATTGCCGAAATGTTGCTTTCGATGGGTTTCAAAGTGAAGAAAATAAATTTTAAATAATACAACAAATAAACAGGATATGAATTTTAAAAATGGGATTTTAATATTGCTTCTTAGTGCCATTTCGTTTTCGACTGTGGCTTATGATGCTGTGGGACATCGCACAATAACCGATATTGCTTATGCTAATTTAAGCAAAAGAGCTAAAAAACAATGCGATAAAGTGCTTGGTAAGCATGGAATGATTTATGCTTCTACGTGGGCCGATGAGGTTAGGAGTGATAAAAATTACGATTACAGTTACAAATGGCATTATCAAAACTTAAAAGATAGTATGTCGATATCTCAAATTGATGCTCTTTTCAAAAATCCTACTGCCGAAGGTGAGCATTTGTTTTTTGCACTTGAGCAATTAACCCAAAGGCTCAAAAAGGATAAAAATGATGCCGAAGCGTTGAAGTTTTTGGTGCATTTTATGGCCGACTTGCATCAACCTATGCATTTGGGACGTGCTGAAGATTTGGGTGCCAACAAAATTAGTGTGCAGTGGTTTGGTCGTTCAACAAATTTACATGCCGTGTGGGATGGTATGATTACCGAAAGCAACAACATGTCTTATTCTGAATTTAGTCAGTTCTTGCAAGATAAATTTGATAATGTAAAAGCGCAAAAGCAAGCCGAAAGCCTGTTAGAATCGGTATATAAGGTGTATGTTTTACGTTCGGAAGTGTATAGCTATGGGGTAAGCGATAAAAGCAACTATAGCTACATTTTTAAATTTACCAACAAAAACAACGAAATGATTTATACAGCCGGCATTCAATTAGCCAAACGCATAAACGAATTATTTTAAAAGTTGCCGACGAAATTCGGAGCAAACCACAGACGTAGCCACAGCCACATTCAATGATTCGGATGTGGCTTCGTTTTTTGGATAATTTGGTATTGTCAACCGTCGATTTACTAAATTTGATATAGCAGGCGATATGCCATTTCCTTCGTTGCCCATAATTATTAAACCATTTTCGGTCAGTTTCTCAGTGTAAATACTTTCTCCGTCCATAAATGTTCCATAAATGGGTAATTCTCTCGGAAGCAATTTTAGATAGTCTTCTAAATCAGTGTAATATACTTTTACACGGGCCAAAGCTCCCATAGTAGATTGTACCGTTTTGGGGCCAAAGGCATCGGCTGTAAGCGACGAACATATAATCGTTCGAATGCCAAACCAATCGGCAATACGGATAATTGTACCTAAGTTACCCGGATCCTGAATGTCGTCTAAAACAAGGCTTAGTTGCTGATGATTGGCATCTTCAATTCTATAAATTGGCTTTTCGAATAATGCAATTATACCTTGTGGCGATTTTTGATTGGATAATTTTTTTAAGTCCTCGAAGCTTATTTCCTGAACGTTTTTCGGTTGCTTATCGCTGTTTTCGGCAAGCCATTCCTTAGTAGCATAGCACTCTTTGAGTGTAAAAGCGGGTAGTAAATCGAGTACTAATTTTGTACCTTCAGCCACAAATAAACCCAATTCGTCGCGCATTTTCTTTTGCGACAAAGATAGAATAACTTTCAGTTTGTTTTTCGAAATCATATTAAAAAATTAAAGTGCGAATCAGTATTTATTTCCAATTCGCACTTTCTGTAGTTAGCTAAATAATAATTAGATACGTGCTTTAATAGCTGCCGATTCGGCTTCGAAGCCCGGCTTGTCAAGCAAAGCAAACATATTCTTTTTGTATGCTTCTACACCAGGTTGATCAAAAGGATTAACACCAAGTATATAGCCGCTTATTCCACAAGCTTTTTCGAAGAAATAAAGCAATTGACCCAAATAAAACTCGTTCAATGCAGGCAATTCAATCTTCAAATTCGGTACACCACCATCAATGTGAGCTATCATAGTGCCCAATTCAGCCATTTTGTTTACTTCATCAACGCGTTTTCCGGCAAGGAAATTTAAGCCATCTAAATTGGCAGCGTCGGTTGGTACTGTTTTGGTATAATTTGAACTTTGAATAGATATAACAGTTTCGAAAATAGTACGCTCGCCTTCTTGTATCCATTGTCCCATCGAGTGAAGATCGGAAGTAAAATCAACCGAGGCAGGAAAAATACCAACATTATCTTTTCCTTCACTTTCGCCATAAAGTTGTTTCCACCATTCGCCAATGAAGTGCAATTTTGGGTGGAAGTTTACCAAAATCTCAATTTTTTTACCAGCTTTGTACAATTCGTTGCGAACAGCAGCATAAATGGCAGCAGGGTTTTCTTCGAAAGCCGTTTCTGTTCCACAAAGTGTTTCCATGCTTACAGCTCCGCTTACAAATTGACGAATGTCGAATCCGGCAACAGCCATAGGCAATAAACCAACTGGCGATAGTACGGAATAGCGACCTCCAATATTATCTTCGATAATGTATGTTTTGTAACCTTCTTGTGTTGCTAATGTGCGCAAAGCTCCGCGCGATTTATCTGTTACGGCTACTATAAGTTTTTGAGCAGCCTCTTTGCCTTGTTGCTCTTCCAATTGCGTTTTCAACAAGCGGAAAGCCAAAGCTGGTTCGGTAGTTGTACCCGATTTAGATATAGAAATAATGCCGAATTTTTTATTCTGAAGTAGCTCCTGCAATTCATACAAATAATCTTCGCCGATATTTTGTCCGGCATAAACCACTACGGGTGCTGTACGCTCAGTTTGTAACCAATCGAAACTGTTCGATAGGGCATCGATTACCGCTTTTGCTCCCAAATAGCTACCACCTATACCAATTACAACTACTACTTCGCAATTTTCGCGTAAAATGCGTGCTGTGTTTTCAACATCAGCCAAATGCGCTTCGTCAATTGACGAGGGTAAATTTAACCAGCCTAAAAAATCGCTTCCTTTTCCAGTTCCGTTGTGTAAAGCAGCATTTGCTGTAGCCACTTTTGCTTTGTAGCCGGAAACAGCCTCTTCCGAAACAAATCCGAATGCTTTGTCGATTGTAAGTTTAATGTTTTGCATAATGTTTTTTTTGTTATTTGGCTATGCCGTTATTTGCTTCGCGTTATTAATTGTTATTATATTGTCATTGACTTTAGACTCTTGACTATAGTCTGTTGTCCGTCGTCCGTCGTCCGTTGTCCGTCGTCTCAAAAAGGTAAATCACTTCCTTCGCCACCAGCAGCAGGTGCTCCGTCGAATGCAGGTGCGCTCACCACTCCTTGTTGCACAGGTGCTCCGGAAGTTTGAGCTGCATTTTTATCAATTTTCCATGCGCGTGCTGTAGTATACCACCGACCATTATACTCGCGACTCTCAATGTCGAAACTGACATTTACTTGGTCGTCGATAGCAATTGGAAATTGGTCAATTTTATCATTGAACACATTGAAACATACTTTTTTAGGATATTGATCACCCGTTTCGAGCACATAATCCTGCGAACGCCACAAACCATTTTTGCCCTGACCTGATGTTTGAGGTAGCACGGCAATAATTTTACCTGAAATTTCCATTCTCTTTTATTATTTATTGTTATTTTTTAGAATTGCAAAGATACTAATTTTAAAAGGACTGACAAGAGAAAAATGCAGACTTGTTGATAAATTTAAAGTGCAAAATACATTAAAATAATTACTTTGATAATCAAAAATTACCAAACAAAAATCCCCACAAAACTTTCGCTTTGTGGGGATTTCATATCCAAGTATTTTGAATATTGGTTCTTATTTCTTAATTAGGGTCTGCTGAAAAACTCAGCCGACATTAAGATATATAATTTGACGAGAATCGTCTGTTTGTTTTGTAATTGCTATCTGTTTAAAAATAATCGATTGATTTTGAAATACAGTTTTCAGCAAGCGTGCTGAAAAACTCAGCCA
>CAMDNO010000071.1 GCA_945902955.1 Porphyromonas cangingivalis | reverse complement strand
CATTGAAACATACTTTTTTAGGATATTGATCACCCGTTTCGAGCACATAATCCTGCGAACGCCACAAACCATTTTTGCCCTGACCCGATGTTTGAGGTAGTACGGCAATAATTTTACCTGAAATTTCCATTCTCTTTTATTATTTATTGTTATTTTTTAGAAATGCAAAGATACTAATTTTAAAAGGAATGACAAGAGAAAAAATACAGACTTATTGATAAATTTAAAGTGCAAAATATATTAAAATAATTACTTTGATAAACAAAAATTACCAAACAAAAATCCCCACAAAACTTTCGCTTTGTGGGGATTTCATATCCAAGTATTTTGAATGTTGATTCTTATTTCTTAATTCAGATCTACTCACTATATTGCTTCGAATAATATTTCTGGTATGCACCGCTTGTTACATTATCCAACCATTCTTGGTTTTGAAGATACCAATCAACTGTTTTTTCGAGCCCTTCCTCAAATTGTAGTGAAGGTTTCCAGCCAAGCTCAGTTTGTAGTTTTGTTGAGTCGATAGCATAACGCAAATCATGTCCGGCACGGTCTTTTACAAATGTAATTAATTTAGCCGATTCGCCAGCGGCACGTCCTAATTTAGTATCCATTATTTCGCACAATTTATGAATCAATTCAATGTTCGACCACTCGTTGTTGCCACCAATATTGTAGGTTTGACCATCTTTTCCGGTATGAAAAATAACGTCGATGGCACGTGCATGGTCGTTTACAAACAACCAATCGCGTACATTTTCGCCTTTACCATAAATTGGAATTGGACGGTTATTCTTAATATTATTTATCGAAAGCGGAATCAATTTTTCGGGAAAATGGTTTGCACCATAATTATTTGAGCAATTCGAAATCACCACAGGCATACCGTAAGTATCGTTCCAGGCACGCACAAAATGGTCGCTCGAAGCTTTACTTGCCGAGTAAGGCGAGTGTGGATCATATTTGGTGGTTTCGGTAAAAAACGTACCATCAAATTCCAACGCACCATAAACTTCATCGGTCGAAATATGATAAAAGCGTTTGCCTTCAAAATTGTCTTTCCAAGCATTTTTGGCAGCGTTCAACAAATTACACGTGCCAAAAACATTGGTGCGAATAAATGCAAAAGGGTCGGTAATTGATCTGTCAACATGGCTTTCGGCTGCCAAATGGATAACACCATCAATTTTGTATTTTACAAACAACTCAGGGATAAAGGTTTCGTCGGTAATATCGCCTTTAATGAATTGATAATTAGGCGCATCGGCAATATCTTTTAAATTTTCTAAATTGCCCGCATAAGTCAATGCATCGAGATTTAGAATTTGATAATCAGGGTATTTTGTAACAAATAGTCGTACCACGTGTGAGCCAATAAACCCTGCTCCTCCTGTAATTAAAATGGTTTTTTTCATGCGTTTTTTTATTTTGAAAATTATTTCAGTTTTTAAAATTAATAATTGTAAGGATTGGATAATATACCCGAAGCCTGAATGACACGGGCTATATCCATTGCCTCGTTTCGCGTGTTTGTGTATCCAATTAATACTCTGTATTGTCCTTGATCTTCGATAATATAAATATTATCGGGTACAAAGTTTCTCAATTTTAATGCCATCAATAAGGCATTTTTTTCATTTTTGAATATACCTGTTTGAATCATAAAGCGGTTGTCGTGGTTTATGATTATCTGATTTGAAACATGTGTTTTATAAGTGCCAATTATCTCTTTCGTAATTAAACTATCAATATTCATTTGACAGCCGGTAGGAGCAACTTTAAACGTAACTCTACGGTTTAGTGCTTTTTCGGCCATATTCGAATTCGAATTAATTGGCTTCATTTCACCATAGTTTTCGGTTTCAATACGATCACGAGCTACGCCGTTGAGCGTCAAAGCATCCCATACCGATTGTGAGCGACGTACACTTAGTTGCATGTTAAACGATTCGGAACTTTCGGGGTCGGCATGCGATTCCAAAATGAGTTTCAAACAAGGATTCTCGTTCATTACATTTGCTAATGCTTTTGGTATCATCTCAAATTCCGGCTGTAAGTGCGAACTACCATATCTAAACAGAATGGAATACGAATAACGCCATTTTACTTCGAATGGATCTTGTTCATTTTCGTATTTTATCGTTTGTTTAATTTTTCGCATATCCGATGACGTAATATCTTCGGTCGCTTTTTGGCTGATGTTATCTACTTTTACCTCGTTTTTATCCGAAATTGCTTTGAAAACTACACGTCTGTTTTTTGCTCTCTCAACTTTATTTCTATTGTTATTGCCCGGTAAAGGCATTTTTTCGCCAAAACCAACGATGCGTAGTCTGCTATCATCAATTCCGTATTTTACAAGCATACGTTTTATCGAATTTGCTCTTCGGATACTAAATAAATAGTTAATTTCATCGCTACCTTTCGAGTCGGTATGTCCTTGTATTTCAAGTTTTAAGTCTTCGTTTTCTTTTAATAATTTACCCAATTCCTTTATTGAACCATAAAAATCCGAACGAACTTCTGTGCTATTAAAGTCAAATAAAATTACATAGCGCAAAAGCGAGTCAAGTTTAATAATTCCGTCTGGATTGTTATTGTCTTTGTTCGAAAATGGGTTCATTTTATTCAATAATCTCAGCGAGTCTTCTTTTGTTTTCAGATTACTCATAGCCAATTTATTATCAATTCGTCGCTGACTGGCTTCGGCCGTTGTAAGAGTTGTATCTCCGTTTGTAGATTCCGGTATAGTATTTCGATTCAATTTTATCTTTCCTGCGTCAACTATATCGCCATTTACATCTTCTTTTATTATAAAGGCTAATGGTTCAGCTGTCATATTCAAAACTTTTAATTGCGTTGTGTCAACAACTGCAAAATAATTTCCTGGTTTCAAACCCAAATAAGATACAAATCCATCAACCTCAGATAGTAATGTTTTTTCAACTTTACCTTTCTCGTCCAAAATATTAATGAGTATACGCGAAATACCATTATTAAACTCATCCTCTACTATTGCCGACATTTCACCCATGGGTTGCACGGGTACTTCTATCTTTTTGAATTGGTTTGGATCGGTTGTAACTTTTATCGAATGGGATACTACCTTTAATGCAATATTTTTAAAATCAGATTCGGCAAGTGTAAGTGTATAATCTACAAATGGATCGAGACTAACGATACGAACTATCGAGTCGTTTTTGCGATAAAAAACACGACCACCATTGCATCTTACATTCAAATCGGCTGCCGTAGGTTCGTCATCATCTCGTGTACCATTAAAGTTTTTATCTACAAAAGGAAAAATCGATATCCCACTTCGCCCTACCGCCTCGCGTGAATCGAAATGTACGTAACCATTGCCACTACCAAATGCCAGACTTCCTCTTGCGCTTTCGGTAGTTTGTATGCTCTTACTATCTAAATTGTAATAGGCTGAAGCATAAGTTGACATAAACGAAAAATCGTAGCGAAATGCAACATTAACGCTGCTAAAGTCAATTAAGTTGTTTTTTTCATAACCAAGCGTGATATAGCCTTTTTTCAAAATTTGTTTTTCGAGCTCTGCTCTTAACGAAATGAAATTTTCGAACCATTTCGGATTATTCTCGGTGTAGCTATACTGTGCTGATGGTCGAAACGAAAAACCTTTACCAAATCGAAGTCCTAAAGATAAAGAGCTATAGATATTCCTGTTATCAAAGGTAGTCCAATTGATATAGTTCGACAAGTTAGCGTTGAAATTACGATAATAAGCAGACAGCATAAGGTCGCCCGCATTGTATTGAAAATTTGGATAAATGTGCTGTCGGAATGTCGCTTTCGTAACCCCCGATACATTTTTTAATCGGGTTGGGAAGGAGAATCCGGCCATTCGCTCCTCTTGAAAATTGTATATAATGGCTTTTTGATTTTTATCGTAAAGTGCATAATACAATTCGAACATGGAATTATTGCTGAAATTATAATTCAACGTTCCTTTGTAGCGAATTTTATGAGCATATTCTGCTGTAAGCACTAATCTCGAAAATGGTTGTAGGGTAAAATTTCCAAAAGGAATATGTGGATTCCCAACAATGGAACTTAAATATTCGTAACCAGCCCCAGCCGTTAACCATTTGGTAACTCCTAAATTTGTTTCTGCCCGCCCATAAAACGTATTATATAGTGGTGGATTTTTCAACTCTCCGTCAAGTAAAGCGCCACCACTCACGCGGTATTCAAATTCGCCCACTGGCAACATGTTATAAGGCATGTTGTATGTTTTTCGCTCCGCTTGTTCTTCGCCGTTTGGCCCGTAATAGCGCAATGTAACCTCCGAAGTGCCGTAAACTATTGGAACCTGAAACGAAAAATAACCCGAAGCATCTGCTTTTGTGAAATTTATAAGTACGTTATTAATATACAATTCTACTGTCCATTCGGGATTCGTATTCTCGGCTATCTGAAAAGTTCCCATAGCTTTACGAATGGTAGTAGGGGCGTTTGTTACCATAAATCCATCGACAGGGTAAAGCATTGTGGCGATATTTCGATTGTAAATACGACCTACCTGTACTTGACGAATCGCTTTAAAATTATTATCAACCCATCGCCAATGGTAACGCTGTTGGTTGGGGTTAAATCCATATTGATCAGAATAAAAAAGCCAGGTACTGAGTTCGCCTCCAAATACCTCGGCACCCAATGCCAACCCTGCACGGTTTTCTAATACAACGCCTTTCGATTGATTTGATGAGATAGACCAATCGAGCATTCCTGGGCGGAAAAAATGATATTTGCGAGGATATTCTGCATCGTATTTTACCTCACCCGAAATATCTTTAATATTTTTTCGAGCATCGTCAAGCTTTTTTAGCTTCGTTATTGGCAATTCGTTATCAGAGGATATTGTGGCTGAGAGTGCTCTGAAATCAAAGTTTGTTTTTAAACCAAATACCGACTCCAATACACGAGGAGAGAGGTAAGTAACTCCCATATCGTATTGAATATCGGTTTCAGTTAGTGTGGTTTCATTCGAATTGAATGTCACTGTTTTAGCATCAAAATCAATTTTATAAGTATTTTTTGTATCTAAATAATTACCTTCAATTTGTTTTCCACCTTCCGACGTTTTATAATTTATTTTGAGGTAGTCGAAAATTTGTGCTATTGGAAGGTATAATTCATTTGATTCGCTGTAAAGTACATAATAGTCTTGACTACCAATATTCTCAAACTTTACACTCAAATTAAATGGTTCTAAAGAAACGGATGTTGGGTTGTTTTGGGCTTGAATTTTTAAAAAAGAGAATAAAAAAAACAGTCCTGCAATACACAAGACCTTATATATACGATAGTTTTTATTCAAATTTATAGTGTAAAACATTAATAAACAATTAACTATTTACTGCTGAACGAAAGTCAGACTAAATGTACCTGTGTAAATTCCGGGTGGATTAATGAGTGTACTACCTACATTAATCGAACCACCTACTCGAATTAAATGAATGTCGTCGCAACCTTTGTTCGAAATAAAAGTTGAACCGCTTCCGCCAATGCTTGTTGGACCTAAATTTAATGTAATACTACCACCATTGCTGCCAGCAAGCACTGTTGTTGCCGGAAAAGTTACATTCACCATACGGCCTGGACAAATTTTCACTTCAAAAATTGCTGGTTGAGCAGTATGCCCTAAATTTAACATTAAAAGTGAACCTGTATAAGAGCGGCTACCATTGTAATCAACTATTACTGTGCCGCCCGACGATCCCGTTAAAACCGTTAAATCGCCAAAGCTTAGCGTTTGAGTTGCTCTAACAGTTGCGATGCGTTGTGGCAATTCTGGTCCCGACTGTGCAAAAATAGGCACAATAGAAATAAGAAATAGAATGAAAGTAGAAATGAAAAAACGTTGCATGAAGTAAAAATTACTTTTTCAAAATGAATTCAGACCTACACAGTTCCTTGCCTCCATCTTCGTTTGGAGCCATATACCGTATTATCAATTTTCCACCGTCTATCTTCATAGATTCGGTGTTTTTTATATACAAAGCAAAATCACGCTTCGGAATTTCGGTATATACGCCAATGCCATTCGCAAAACCTACATCTGAATTTTTGCCTTTTGAAGTATGATATTCAATACGCATATTTCCATAAGCCGATTTATTTCCTTCACGGTTGATGCTTACTTTTAGTTTTGATATTGTATCATTCACGTTTTCCAACGAAACATCCGAAAGTGAAAGCGTATTGCTTACTGTACCATTTCTTACAATTACAGGGATGCTTATTCCAAAAATTGGAGTAATACTTATTGCCATTTTGGTAGAGTCAATTTGTAAATCCTTCATACCAAGAGGGGTTTTTTCTTTTTCGGCTCTGAAATAAATGTGCGAACGATATTCACCTTCTTTTAATCCAGATGGCTTGCGTAACTGTAATCGAATTGTTTGCGACTCTTTGGGCGACAAAATTACTTTTCGTGGAAATAACCGTAAAAACTTGTCGGCACAATTACTGGTATCCGGTTTTTCGAGTTGAACAAAGCTTCCATCCTGAAGCATTTTGTAGCTCAAAAACGAAATAACGTAAACAGCGGTATCTTTACCAATATTAGTAAGACTCAAATCAGCATTTTGTTTTTGTCCCTCGAATACAACGCGCAAAGGGTTGATTAATAAATCACCCTGCGCCATTATCACCGAAGTAATAAACAATATTAGCGATAATGTAATATTTTTTTTCATTCCGAATCCGGATTGTGGAATTTTTTGAATCAATTATAAGCTGCAGCCACGATAAAAGTTCCAACATAAACGCCATTAGTTTGATTGGCATTCACATTTAACTGACCGCCTACAGAAAAACTATCGGAACCAGTTGTGAGACTTAATGTACCTACAAGTACACCGCTGACAGACGAAATAGGATGAGCTTTTAAGTTATCTACGGTCATTGTTTCGCTACCTCCAGCGCGTGTTACTAATATGTCTGCGGGTAATGTAATAGCGTAAGTACTCCCAGCAAGACCTGTTAAGTCAAAAACGGCATTCGATGTTGTTGATGGAATAGGATTTACACCACCACTTACTGTTTTAGCATTAACAGTTGATAGTGTACAAGTGCCTGGAGTTGCATTAACAGCAATTTTTCCAAAATTTAATGTGGATCCTGAATTTATCGAAATAGTAAGTTGTGACGTTACTTCTGCTTTTGCATCAGCTGTAACAGATTGTGCTTTTGACTGAATTGTAAAAGCTGTTAAGAGCAAAGCTCCAAAAATAATTTTTCTCATAACTGTTTGTTTTTAAATGTTATATTTATTTGAAACTAATTGTATGCTACTGTTACATTAAAATTTCCCTGATACAAGCCGGCTATCTGATTGGCTCCTACATTCAATCTTGCACCAACTGTAAAGGTATCTGATCCTGTTACACTCAATGTGCTTGAGTTACCTGCTTTGCTCGATGTAAAGGTGTTAATAGTCATCGTTTGAGTTCCCCCATTGCGAGTTACTGTAACGTTTGTTATTGGCAATGAAATATTATAAGAAATACCTGCAGTACCTGTAACTGTATATGCAGCACTCGTTGCTGTGGGCGATAAACTTGTAAGTGTTACACCGCCTGATGTAGTTCGTCCTCCTGCAGGGTCTAATGTGCAAGTGCCTAATGCTGCCGAGGTACTTATTGTACCAAAGTGCAAATTTCGTGTTTCAGTTATTGTTATTGGAGTTACAATATTTGCAAATGCTTCTGTATTCTCAGTTTGAGCTTGCATTCGAATTAACGGCAATGCCAATAATAAAAATAGCAATTTAGCTAAATTTGTTTTCATAATGTGTTATTTTTAATTTGATTATTAAAAATTGATTGAAAAACGAACTGCAAATATAGTTCAATTAATTCAATAATTTAAATGTTTTTGTTTTTTCGTTGTTATAAAGTTGAATAAATAGGACCCCGTTTGTTGGGTTTGGTACTATTCGCTGTTCGCCACCTACAGCTGTAAAGGCATCGAAAACGATACCGTTAATATCAAAAATCTTTACATTAAAATTGCCTTTAGTTGATTTTAAGTCGATAATAATACTATTATTCGAATTAAATACATTTACAAAACCAAAAACCAATTCATCAATGGCTGTTTTGCTAAAGTGAATATTGAAACGGGCTGGGTTATCAGTTGTTTTTGACGTAAATGTATAATTGTCATTCACTTTTAAATCAATTATTTTTTTTGATAATTTGTCTTCTAACAAAATAACTTCAAAATCTGTTTTGCTTTCACTGGCACTCAATTCGTATTTCCCATCTTTCCCAGCTTTGAAGTTCAATTCAATAGTTGATTTTTCGTTTGTATCTGTAAAATAATAAGTTGAATAATCTTCGTTTTCATTTGGTAAGAAAAGAGATGGTGCTGATTTTACAGGGCTAAACATTTTGGTGGCGCCGGATTGAATAAAATCAAAGCCAAAACCCATTTTTATTTCGTCGCTACCTAAATTCTCAGTAGAGTTCACTTTTAGAGATAAATCAAGCGTTTTATTTTGTAATGCTTTTGTTCGTAACCAGTCGGCCTGAAAATCATTCACACGAGAAGCATTTTTAAATGAAAATGTACCAGCTGTAGCCGCTTTTACAAAAAAACCCATATTAGCTGAAATATAGCGTGTACTGTAGTTTGTACCTGAGTCGGAAGAAAATGCGGAGTTAAAAACACCATAGTTATTAGCCGTATTACTCCAAATCCATATATTGTAGCCGCCACCAATTGTTTCGAGCATACTTCGGTTAAATCCAGCATTGTTTTTCCAATCAATACTGCTTGGGTATGGATTTCCAATAAAGTTAAATCCTTTGTATGTTTTTGATGAAGAGTTGGTTACATTTGCTGATATATCTCCATTGTTCAGAATTCCTGAAAATTCTTGTGTTGTGTTGGATGTTTGTAAAGCATATAAATATCCTTTTCCAGCAATAAAATTGGACGAAGGATTTACCGTATTCCAAGTGGGTGCAACTGTTGTATTTAGGTTATATACCCAGCAGTTCGAAGGTTCGTCCCAAACATATAAATCGTAACCAGTCCCATCGGAATATGTTCCCGCTGGTTTCCAGTTTCCGGAGAGAGATTGATTTTGTATTGGGGTAGATAGAAAATGCCATGCAGTAGCAGCACCTCCAATATAGCGTTGAGATGTTGCTTGAACGTTATTTGTATTATGTATCAACGAAGCAGTTCCTGTTGTTGTTGAACTAAGAACTAAGCCATTTGTACCTCCATTGTTTGCAAGTAAGCCATTTACCTCAACTCTTGAGATGGGCGACAGTATTAACTTTTTGCCACTATTAATTGTTAAAGCGTTTGAAATAATAATTGGAGCATCTATGGTAACTCCCAAGGAATTGTCGATATTCAAATTGTAAATTTGATTTTTAAAGAATATCGAATTTGAAATTGTTTGAGGGTTCGTGCCCTTGTATGTTAATGTCGGACTATTTAACACGGCGTTAAAAAGTCTACCATTTGATGTAATCGAATTTAATACTACTAAATTCCCTGTTAAAAAAACCGGGAATGATGAATTATTAAGTTTTATGTTATAAGCTTCGTTATTTATAAGCCAAGAAGCGTTCAAATTTTGATTTGCATTTCCAGTAAAAAATAATGTAGAGTTTTCCGATGCAGTTTCCAATTTAGCTCCATTTGTGAAATTAAGTGCACCTTGTATTTCTAATGTTTTACCGTTAATTAATATTTGATATGTAGATTGATTATTTGTAATGTCATTTACAGTTCTATCCGTATCTAATATCAACTGATTTAGTGGAAAAGGGTCGAATGAAATATTAGCTCCGGATGCAGGAATAGCAGATAATGTCCAATTCAGTGAATTTCCCCAATCGGTACTTATACTCCCTTTCCACATATTAGCTCCTGCAAACTCCCAAGCTCCAATATTTGGTACAGCGGTACGAATTGCTCCCCCAAAATCTTCGGAAATGCCTGTACTTGAATCTCCAACGAATTTTGTTATAACTTGTTTGTAATCAGCTGGATTTCCACCGCCAATGTTTAAAAATCCGGGCGCATAATTAAAACTATTTGCATCTTGTGCAGTAATTATTGGCAAAGCCGCTTTATCGGTTGAAGCAAAATATCCCAACATTCCGCCATTACCATTGGCAAAATACAAATTGTAATTTAGGGATAGAGAAGATGCTGATGAATAACTAAAATAGGCAGCATAGTTTTTACCAGTAGCTCCGTTATTTGTACGGTAGTTTGCGAAAATATTGTTAATGTAATTGAGCGTATTTGCACCATTTGCACTATAAAATGCGTAGCTATTACGTAAACCCGATGTTGGTGATCCGTTAATATAAACTGTATTGTGGTACATATTGCAGTTCTCAAGCCCACTTTCGAAAATACCGTAGATTGTTGAGGCCACCGATGTGCCTAAACTCACTATATTATTCGAATAGGTTGTAATTCCATTCACAGCTTTTATTCCATATATTTTAGTGTCGTTTGTTAATGGTGATACTAATATGTCGTGAATAAAGTTTTTCGAAATTATATTGTCACCCGTTAAGTCTAAATTCATACCTATAACACTTCCGCTGTTATTTAAAGAATTTGTATTTTCAATTTCTAAAATTCTATTTGACGAAATAACATTGTTGAAACTATTATTTGAAAAAGATAAACCAATTAATGAGATTGAATTTGTAGATGCGGTGGCTATTTTTGAAATCAGGTTGTTGGTAACATTATTAGAGCCAGTCAAAATTTCTATTCCCCGAACAAAACCACTCCCTGTTGAATTGGATATTAAATTCGAAATTGTATTATTATTAACCGTGTTTAAACCTCCTTGAACATGTATTCCGATAAAAAATTGTGTGGATGCAAGCGGATTTGTAGTAATAGTTATACTTCCTAAAGTTGTACTATTTCCAATTATATTGTCGCTAATTATTTTTGTGCCTGATTCGGAGTTTTTGTTGATACAAATTAAATTTCTAACATTTGTAATACTCAAAGCACCAATTTTGTTTGAAACGCAATTCACATTATCCGGCGAGCTTATTTGTATCGGATACATGTAAACGTTAGTATTTTGGCCAATATTATTAACCGAAAATTGTATGGCAGAAGTTCCGGCAACATCGCCAATAATATTTCCTACTTGTGTTCCAATATTAACTTCGCCTGATTGAATTTGAATTCCTGTCCAGTTGCCACCATCAATATTAGTCCAATTAATATTACTTATCTTATTGCCATCAATTAGTGATAGATTTTCATTACCTGCTGCAATCGTAATACCATTAAAAGCATTGTTTTTCGCATTCGTTTTTATCCAAGAAGTTCCACCGCATTGAGTTGCACTTCCTCCTAAGTAATTATTCTGAATTTGAAAACCAGAACCACTCGAATTGATATTTATAAACCAATAAGTAGCTGCTGAAGAAGGAATAAAAGTGGTAGTTTCGTAAAAACTGTTATTCGAAATGGTAAAGGTGGTAGAGTTTGAATAAATATTTATACCATAAGATGTAGAAGAACGACTGAAAAAGTTAAATATATTATTGTTCGAAATTGTATTGTTATTGTTTTCAATTCCGGGGCTACCCTCAGAATAGATAGCATTTGTTGGTCGATTAGTATCGGTCGATGAAGTTATCAGGTTATTATTTATAGAATTATTGTCGTTACCGGTTTCAATTATTGTGGTCGAAAAAAAAACAATACCCGAAGAAAAACTTCTTTCGGAGCCTTTGATTTGGCAATATCGAACTGTATTGTTTGATGCATCATTAACGAAGCGGATAGTGGAGGTAGTACCACCCGAAGTGCTTGTGTTTGAAATAATTAGGGAGGGGTCTGTTCCAGTTGCATTTACTCTTCCATCAATCACTACATTGTTAGCTCCATTCAAGTCAACAAGGGCAGTGTTGATATTTCCAATTATTGATAAATTAGCTACTGTTGGATATATCGATATAGAATTGTAATTAGCTCCAGAACCACTTGCATTAAGTACAGCAGAGCTTGTTTCAGTAGTGTTGTTTATAATTTGAAGCGTAATATTACCAGTAAGTGATCCATTGTTTACATCATCGAAAGCGGCTTTAAGCGTGGTGTAGTCAGCGCCCGTAGTTCCAATTGTTTTTGTTTCGTTAGCAGCATAAGCAGATAAGTTCAATATTGTTATTGCTAACAACATCAAAAATCTAAATTTACTTAACGTAAAATCAAGAATTAAAATTATGGGTCTATAAAACATAGCTCATTTACAATAGAAAATTCGAAAACAGGAAACAAAGTTTGCTGTTTGGTAACAGATTTTCTGTGCTTAGTACAGATTTGTATTAAGATTTTTTTGCAAAGATAATTAATTTATGAATTATACAAGGTGTTAAACTCATTAAACTATTCGATTGACATTAAGTTTTAGCGTATTTAATGATATTTAACATTTTGTTTTCGATTATTTTGTCAATTACTGGTTTTTAAACTAAGAAAAATTCTAAATTGCTGTATTACAAGTATATTAGTTTAATCTAAAAAAAATCCCATAAACCATGATGAAATGATTTATGGGATTTTAAAATAGAATAAATTTCTTTCAATTTATTTAATAAGCATGATCGTCGCTATTAATATCAGCAATATCAGTGCGTTTCTTTTCCATCGAGCGCCATGCGTAAAAAATATACGCCAAAACAAATGGTATAAACACCGAAACAATTGTCATGGCATTTAATGTAAATTCGCTTGACGAAGAGTTAAAAATGGTAAGTGAACTTTGCAAATCAGGTGTTGCAGGATAGTAAGCTGTATTATTGTAACCAGCAAGTAAAAGCAAGCTACAAACAGCAAGAATAGTTCCCACACCAGTAAACCAAATACCTTTTTTGAAGGTCTCTTTTAAAACCGTACCAATTATACCCCAAAGCACTGCCACTACACCTACTAAAAAAAGCACTAACACAATAGGCAATTGAATTAGATTGAAAAAATATTTATATTTTTCCATGTATACTTCACCTGTTTCAGGGTTCACTGCAAATCCTTCGGCTAATAAAGTCCAAATTACAAAAGTAAGAAAGAACACTAAAAATGGAATTGCATTTACTAAAACAGCTTTACGTGCACGTTTTTCGAGATTTTCATTTTTTAGTCGGTTCACAAAAAACAACGAAGCCGAAGTGCGCGACAAAAAGAAAACTGCTAAGCCTAATGCCCAGTTACGAAGGTTTAATAATGCTTCTAATCCATGCCATTCGTTACCCCATTGACTGATAACCGGAGCAAGTTGGTTGGTAATGTTACCTTTGTTAATCAAAAAATCCGAACCGGTAAAGAAAGTAGCAACTGCAGCTCCAATTAATATAGTTCCAAGTAATCCATTAATAAATAGAAAAACACGATAAGTTGTTTTGCCATAAGTATTACCTGGTTTCGATTGAAATTCGTACGATACAGCCTGAATAATAAAACAGAACAAAATTACCATCCAAACCCAATATGCACCACCAAAACTGGTAGAATAAAAGAGCGGAAATGATGCAAAAAATGCACCGCCAAATGTTACTAAAGTTGTAAAAGTATATTCCCACTTTCTGCCAAGTACATTGACTAACAAACGTCGTTCATCTTCGGTTTTAGCCAATGAAAATAACATCGACTGCCCCCCTTGAATAAACAACAAAAAAGTTAGGATTCCACCTAAAAGCGATATAATAAACCACCAATAATGCTGTAGAAATGAATAAGTAAACATAATATTTGATTTTAAATATGATTTTATTTTCGAAAAAAAAACACCTCGAAACTTTAAACTATTTACAATTAACAGTAATCTATAAGCTACATACTGAAAACTGAAAACTATTTACTGCAAACTATATACTATTATTTATGTGGTCCATTTTTAATTTGCTTGAGCATAATTCGAATCTCAGCAATTAATAATGCCGTAAATAGTATCAAGAACATGTAGAATGTAATTTGAACCGATTGTGTAGATATAGCAGAAACGGAAGCTGATACAGGAAGTACATCTTGAATAGCCCAAGGCTGACGCCCAACTTCGGCTACTATCCAGCCTAATTGTGAAGCTACGTATCCAAGTGGAATGCTCAACAATGCAGCCCAAAGCAAAAGTTTGCTTTTTACGAGTAAAATTTCATTTTTGAAGCTTAAAAATGTAAATATTCCAAACAATAAAATAAAATACATTCCAAGAGTAACCATAATATGGAAAGAATAAAATACCATGTTTACTTTGGGAATAGTTTCCTCAGCTTTGTTGAGATAGCCATATCCAAAATAGTCGTAGTTAGCCATCAAGGTATCTTTATGAAGTTTGGCGCTTGTAGTATCATTTGCTTTTTTAGCTTCTCTGTATTTTGCAAGAGCATTCAATGCCGCTTTGCCTCTTACATGCTTTTCTTCGAAAGATAAAGCAATCCCATCTTTAGTTTGATAACCACCATCAACAATATCTTTTACTCCGGGTACAAAAGCATTCAAATCGCGATAGGCAAGTAATGATAAAGCTTTTGGAATTCCAATTTTAAACACAAAAGGATTAACTGTATCGTTATATGCCTTTTTTTCAGAGTTTAATATTCCTATGGCAACCAATTCGGCTCCTTCTTCTCCTACGTAAAGGCCTTCCATTGCCGCTAATTTCATAGGCTGTTCTTGCGATACACTATAAGCCGAACCATCGCCCGAAATTGCTGTAAGTATTGAGGCTACTAAACCAAAAGTAGCAGCAACTTTTATACTCTTTTTGGCAAAATCAACATCGCGTTTTTTAATCAAAAACCAAGCGCTAACTCCAAGTGCAAACAATGCACCTACAATCCAACTCGACCAAACAGTATGAAGGAATTTATTCCATGCAAATGGCGAAAGAATAGCCCAAAAATCGACCATTTCGTTACGAACTGTATCGGGGTTAAATTCCATGCCTACCGGGTGTTGCATCCAAGCGTTAGCCACCAAAATCCAGAATGCCGACATTGTTGCTCCCAAAATTGTTAACCAAGTTGAAGCGAGGTGAAAACCTTTACTTACTTTGTTCCAACCAAAAAACATGATGGAGATAAATGTAGCTTCCATAAAAAAAGCTATGATACCTTCGATAGCCAAAGGAGCACCAAAAATATCACCTACAAACCAGCTGTAGTTCGACCAATTGGTGCCAAATTGGAATTCAAGAATAATACCTGTAGCAACACCAACGGCAAAATTGACACCAAAAAGTGTCATCCAAAATTTGGTGGCTTGTTTCCATTTTTCGTCGCCTGTACGGTAATAAATGGTTTCCATAATGGCTTGAATAATTCCCAAACCTAACGTCAGAGGCACGAAAATCCAGTGATACATGGCTGTAAGCGTAAATTGCGCTCTCGACCAATTGACTAATGAGACATCTAATAGTTCCATAAATTTGAATGTATAATTTAAAGTTAATTAATTCGATTTATTGATTAATTCTTGCCCGACATGGTTCGATTTTTCGGCATCGGTTTTATAATTGGTATTTAAGAAGTTTGGAAAAAAGAATACTTTGATTATGGCAAACATTATAAAAAGTTTGATCAATGCAATTGTCCAAAGAGTTTTACCTACCGTCATACCTTTGAATCCATCGCGATAAAATATGTATACTTTCTTTAGCATAATTATTAGATTTTAATTGTTAAAAAATAATTTAGTTCGCAAAGATATACAATATTCTGCAAGATTTCCAATTATTTATTCAGTTTTTTGTCAAAATTGAATAAAATAGAAGTTTATAAAAGATATTTAATCGTGAAAATTGTAAAATGAAAAATGTAACGTATTTATAATCATTCCAATGTGCGTGTTGAAGTTTCGCTATCGTATCCAAAAATAATTAGAGTATTAGGATACAATACAAAATTTATTTTTCAATCTTTTCTTTTCTAATTAAATAGCTTACTAATGAATTTTGCTTTAAAATGCTTTTCAATCGATTATAAGGCAAGCGTACTTCGGTAATTCCTAAGTAATAAGGACCAATTTCGTAGGGATTATATACGTAATTTATACCTTCATCCGTAATATAAAAATTTCCATTTGGTTTTATGGCATCACTCCAATAGTCGGTGGTCGATAAATTTTTAATTGGTTCGCTACTTTTATCTTCCAAACTTTGTTCTACGATTCGTTTTTTTATTAATTCGGTGAGTTTTTTCGACGAATTTTTCATAAATAAATCACTCTCTGTAATTATTTTCCCATTTTTAAGATTGAAGTTCAGATAGTTAATCGTATTTAATCCATGAGCGCCACCCATAAAAACATATCGATTTATACCATACGAATAAATATGTTCGTCACTCAAAAGTGAAAATCCATCCAAAATATGTTCGTTATTAAAACTATAAAGAGAGTTATCATCCATTTCGGTTAAAATGGGTTCGTTAGTCAACTTATATTCTGTTTTTAAGTCTGTAGTAAAATGCTTTAAGAGAGAATCGTTTTCAAATTTCACATATTCCAGACCAAATAGATTCGAAATAATAGTGTTTCGAATGGAATCGAGCACTTTTTCGTCGTCAAAACAGACGGGTATTTGTACATTTAATTCAATACTTAATGAGCCTTTCGAGGTGTCGGTGGCTAAATAAAACTTCTCAACATCCGATTTGTCAATAGTTCGAATGGTTTTCTGACGGCATGAGCTGAATGCAAAAACCATTAATGAGCATAAAATCAAGCTTTTACGGCTAATTTTCATTTTTTTTATTTCCTTTTTATATTTTCGTACTGCAAATGTATAATTTTTAATGCGATAAATTTTAAAATTTTGCTTAAAAACAGCATATTTTTTTTCATTTAAGCCAAATCTATATTTCAATATGCGTTTTTAAAGAATTTTTAATCCATTTTCTTTAAATCGGATGTTTCTTACTTTAGCTTAATTTGGGTTAAAATCCCATTACTAATTTTTCGAAATCAAGTCAAAAACCTATCTTTGTTCTGAAACAATCATTTCAAAAAAAACACTTTCATGCAAGTATTTGGTTTAAAAGTCCTATTTATTTTTCTGTTTTTCAGCATTCAATCCATTTATTCACAGTCAGATAATAGTCTGTCGAATTTAATTGTAGCACCTGTAATTGTAGACAATTCAACAAACCATATTTCAATTGTCGATTCTATCCTGAATTTTAGTAAACAGTATATTGGTAGCCGATATAGGGGTGGGGGCAAAGGGCCTGATTCGTTTGATTGTTCAGGTTTTACATCCTTTGTTTTTAGTAATTTTGGAATAAAATTGGGTAGCTCGTCGGGCGATCAAGCCCAACAATTGCCAGCAGTTGCCAAAAATGATATTCTACCTGGCGACTTGGTTTTTTTTAATGGAAATAGACGTGGAAGTAGAGTAGGGCATGTAGGTTTAGTTGTTACAAAACATGAGAATGGAGAGTTTGATTTTATTCATTCAGCATCCAGTGTAGGCATATCTATTTCGCATTCCAAGTCTAATTATTACAACCGCAGATACATAGGAGCTGGAAGGGTGTTTGCAACAGACTCATTATTAGCAAACTATAAATTTAGAAAGCAAAATAATGTGATAGATTCCGTAATTAGAGTAAAAACAGAAGCTTGCATTTCTGAAAAACCAGAAGAAATTTCAATCAAAAAAATAATTCCGGCCAAATATCACACTGTAAAGTCGGGCGAAACACTTTCGTCTATTGCAAATAAATATAGCTTAACAGTGGCGGAACTCAAAGAAAATAATAATTTAAAAAATGATTTTTTATCGCTTAAACAGCGTTTGAAAATAAAGGATAAACAAGAAATTTCAGTTGTTGAAAAGCAAAAAACTAATTTGGTAAGTGCAACGAAAATCGATTCGGTTAAATTAGAAAAACAGCCTAATGAAGCCGAATTGGTAAGTGAAAAACTGAATTTTCATACTGTTAAAAAGGGAGAAACTCTTTTCGGTATTTCGAGAGAATTTGGTATAAAAGTAAAAGATCTTATCAAAATTAATAATTTGAAAAACGAAAGTATTTTGGCTGGTCAGCGTTTAAAATTGATTGAAGAAGTAAAAAATGACTTGGTAAAAGAATATGATATTGTTGAGAATCAAAATTCAGATAATAGTAAGTCAATGACTTCAGAAAAAGCAATAGAAATTGAGAATAATTATGGCACACATATTGTTTCGAAAGGCGAAACGTTGCAGAGTATTTCGAAGCTCTACAAACTTAAAATTGCTGAATTGAAAGAACTGAATAATCTAAGTTCGGATATTATTTTTGCAGGTCAAAAATTGATTGCGCCAAGTACAAGTGTTAATTTTAATAAAACAATAAGTGCCAAAGAGAAAACCAAAACACATATTGTAAAAAGTGGCGAAACATTATCGGAAATTGCTGTAAAATATAGTTGTACTGTTCGCGAACTAAAAGTATGGAATAGTAAATCGAATAATAAATTAAGTCTTGGAGAAAAATTAAAAATAGTAATTTAACGTATTAAAATCAATCTTTATGAATAAAAATAGTGTTTTGCAAAGTAGTATTATTGCTTTTGCAATCGTATTATCGGTAATTATTGCTTCCTACTCGTTCGTTAATCGCAATAGCGATAAAAACACAATTGGTGTTACCGGATTATCAGAACGAAATTTCGAATCGGACTTAATTGTTTGGAAAAGTCAGTTTACGACCAAAAACAATTCGCTTACAGCCGCTTATGCCGAAATAAAAAGTAATAATGCAATAATTACTAACTTTTTGACGGAGAGGGGAATTAAAAAAGAAGAGATGACCTTTTCTGCTGTAGAAATAGCAAAAGAATATATCTATTCCAACGGCCCCGGCGGTTCGAGTTTCACTACCTTTGATGGTTATAGATTAAATCAGACAGTGAGTATAAGTTCGGGTGATGTAGAAAAAATTGAAAAACTTTCGCGCGAAATTACCGAATTGATAAATAAGGGAATTGAAATTACTTCCATGCCGCCACAGTATTATTACACTAAATTAGCGAATTTAAAACTCGAAATGCTAGCTGAAGCCACCAAAGATGGTTTGCTAAGAGCAGAAACAATTGCCCAAAATGGCGATGCCTCCTTGGGTAGTTTGGTTAGTTCAACACAAGGAGTTTTTCAAATTGTAGGGCTAAATTCGACCGAAGATTATAGTTGGGGAGGGGCTTTCAATACTTCTTCGAAAAAGAAAACAGCTTCGGTAACAGTAAAATTGATGTATAAAGCAAAATAAAGTTTTTGTGTAGAAGTTTGAAAAAAAAGTTTGTGAGATCAATTTCACAAACTTTTTTTTCATTTTGTAAGTCAAAGAAAAATAAATTACCTTTGTAGCTCTTTTGTAATTCTAAATAAAAACAGTGGATAAATTGAGTTCAGTTTTGTTGATTTTTACTGGAGGTACCATTAGTATGTCCGAAGATCCTTCTA
>CAMDNO010000070.1 GCA_945902955.1 Porphyromonas cangingivalis | reverse complement strand
TTTACATTCAATGCAGTTGCTTTTGGTACGGCAATGCTGTATTTGCCATTAGTAACAACAGCAGAATCTTTCCATGAAGCATTGTAAAAATTAATAACTGTTCCGTTGGGTACATTTTCGTTTCCGCCCAATTGCTCGTCGAGGTTGGCAGTAAACTCACCCGTAATTTTCACTTTGTCGACATACGAGGGAGCTGCCGTAATTTTGTCGTAAGTAATATCCAACAGAATCGACTGTCCGCTTGCAATGTCTTTTGTTATAGGAGCAGTTACCGAATATGTTTTTGTAACTTTGGTAGCCATCGAGCCATAAGGTTGCGTTTGGTCGGCAACAAAAGCAAAAGGAAGGATAGAAACTGTTACACCACCAGCGCTTGCAGGCACTTGTACGCTATATTTACCATCGGCACTCACCTGGATGGTATCCATCCATTTGCCATCTATAGCCGAAGCATTAATTTCAGCATAACTCACTTCCACAAAAAGCTCGGTACCGGCAGGAACGGTTTCCGCACCAACACTTTGCATATTTAACTCGGCTAATACATTTCCCGAAAGGGTAGCCTTGGGTACCAGATCAATTGTTTGATTGGTTGATACAATCATCTCTTCGCATGAAGAGAAGCTTAGCATGGTAAATACAACCACTGCTGCTGTAAAAAATAGTTTTCTCATAAAAATTCGAATTGTTTAATAGTTGATAAATATAAGTGAATTAAAAATTGAAAATTAAAAATTTTAAATAATTGGAACGCGATTCGCATCGCATTCCAATTGTCATTGCGCAATGCAACGATAAAACAAAAAAGAAAATCTAATTTATAATAGTTTTAAAACGCTCATTATTAATTTGTAGCAGGTAAATTCCTTTGCTCAATTCAATTGTTTGATTATCAGACGAATTTGTCATTTCCACAATTTTAGCCCCCGTTATAGCATAAATTCGTATGCTTGCATCTAAAGGTAAGTGTTGCAACATTAACTTGCCATTTGCACTCGAAATCCGGATTTCAGAAGTTTCAGCTGCCTGTAAATTGGTTTTCATATTGAAAAACTCTTTCCATTGTGGCGCTGCTTTATAGGCACTGAAACCAATTTCGGGTACTGTTATATTTGCATCGCGAGGCACGCCTTGTAAAGCATTGTTGCCCAACATGGGTGGAGTTTGTGCCGCCACGTTCATGCTGCTAACTGCACTACAACCCCAAAATGCATTCTGCGAAATACTGGTTAGCGACGAAGGCATGTTGATTGCCGTTACGCCACTACATCCCCAAAATGCACTGTAATCAATCGTTTTTAACCCTTCGGGTAATGTAAGCGAAGTCAGTTCGTTGCAGCCCCAGAAAGCATTGTAGCCAATTTTTTGCAATGTAGCAGGGAAATTCACTTCGCGCAACATGCCACAACTTTTGAAAGCGTTATTTCCAATTTCGGTAACGCCATCGAGAATGGTAACTTTTTGCAAATAAGGCAGATTATAACAAACAGCATCCTGAATTTTACCCGATTGGTCGTTGAATGTAATTGATTTGAGTGTCGTCTTGTACACATCGTTTATGCCGGGTATGATTGTAAAAGTGTAAAGTTTATCGAAAAATTTAGATGGCATTGTTATTTTTTCGAGGTTCAGAATGTAGAATGCGCCATTTTCAATCTTTTCTATTGAAGGGTAAATCGTTAATTCTTTTAGAGACTTACTATCTGCATCTTCATCATCACCACTTCTTATCGCACCACTTTCAATCGTTTTTAATGTTTTTGGTAAAATAAGTTTCTGTAATTCCATTTCTTTATCAAAGCAATCACTTTTCAATGAATCCCCAGCAAAGGTAGCATCCGAAAGATCCGCTATTTCCAACGTGTCCAAAGCTAAATTTGCGATATATTTTAAATCTTCGCAATCAATTGGTCCTGTTACTTTTAGCTTTTTAATGGAAGATAAATCGTATAGTTTGAGTGAAGCATTTTGCTCTAAATTTATATGTAACGAATCACCTTCTGACGCAAGTTTGTATTTGTATGTCCGGTTTCCATCGTACACCCATTCAGTATCAGCAATTACGTTATCGTTATTCAAATCCACTGTTTTGTAATAGATTTCCGTTGCTTTAATCGTATCAGCAAGATATATCATTTCGGACTTATAACTCGATGCATTTCCATCTGGCTTCGATGTATATACTGTTAGCATTCCTTTGCTATTATACTCGTAAGTATAATTGTTGCAACCAGTCCAATCTGCTCCATTATTAGTAGTGCATCGAAATAAAGATAAGCTTTTTGTTCCTGAATTATCAAACGTGTAAATATATTTAGTTCCGGTTGGAACCCAACCGCAATTTGTCCAATTGTATGAATACGAAATTTCGGTAGAATTGGACACAGGATGTCTTTTCAAAGTAGCTTTTCGTATAGGATATAGGCTTTGATTTTCGCAAAGCGTAGGCAATGTTAAGCTATAAAATGTATAATAAGCAGGTGTATAGTAGGTGGTTTGTGTGCGAATGCTATCGGGGGTTGTGTATTCGTAGGTATCTTTGATTGTTAGAACCCATTGATTATTAATCCAGTTGTAATTCTCCGTTTGTTTAATTCGGTTATTAGTATTAAAAATATTGACTGATTTTGTAGAGTTTACCAATTGATTACCTTCAAGAGTTTTTATTACATAGCTATTAAAGCTATTTGCAGAAATATTTATTTCATAAGTATTTTCATAAGAAACCTCAAAATTACCATTCGTTAATGTATATACTTTGTATTCGAATTGTAACCACGACGATGCATTTTTGATGTACTTATAGATATATTTTTGAGTTGTTGATTTTATCCAGGTTTTGTCCGTACTATTCCAATCAAAAGGAATTTCTTCTTCGCTTAGTATTGTGCCATTTAAGCTGTAAGTACATTCATATTTAAACGAACCCTTCCACTCGTTTGTAGTAGTATTCCAACTATAGCTTTCGTAAGCAGAAAATGCGCTTGTATATTCAGAATAGGTTCTTGTCCAGCGCGATGAACCTCTTAAAACACCCGTATTAGTATCTAAATAATAGGACTCATTGCTTATTTGCCTTGCACCAACTTGCCGACTGTCGGTTGGGTCATAGCCCAGTTTTGTGATAGAGGAGATAATCCATTGATCTTTGTCGACCATCCAGGACTTACTGTAATCGTTAATTATGTAAATTATCTTTTCGATTTGTCTGCCCACCTTATCAAATTTATAAGTCGACTTTTCGATAAGTTGATTGTATGAATTATACTTAAAATCACTCGCAAGGACTAATCCATTTGCATTGGGACTGTTGTTGACTTTAAATTGTGTCGACTCAAGTCGGAGTGACTCAGTTGTTTGGCCGCTTGCTTCATTTTCATCTACTTGCAATTGGGAACGCAAACGATAGTTAGATACTTGTGCAAAAGCACTAATCGAAATTGCCGCTACATAAGCAGCAATTAATAGGGAAGTAGTTTTTTTCATAAACATGATATTATAGTTGATAAATATAAATGTTCGATAGGCAAAATCTTGTAAAGAAACTCAAAGTTAGACATATAATCTCGAAATTTAAAAATTAACTTTTTTGAATTGCACAATTCAAAATCGCTAAATACTCATAATCATTAATTTAGCATTTTTAAAATAAATGTTTTAGCAGGTAAAATTCGTCTCATTTTAACATTTTTCCCACAAAAAAACCATCAACAACGCCTGCGAATTTTTTAAATTCATCGGGTTGTTGATGGCTTGCTATTTTTTTAAGATTTTGTAAACAACCTTGATGATAATTAATTCCTACAAAATTTGACCTCCCGGTATTTTGTTTCTGTAAAGTTGGTTAAAAGTTTCGATTACCAAGTCCGATTTCGGACCGCTTTTGCCTTCGAATAAGGCTCGTGAAACTGTTTTGCGACTGCAATTGCATTGTTTGGCTAAAGCATTTATGTAGCCATGCCGAAGTGGCTCCACTACTATTGATGGAATAGGTATTTCGTTTGATATTTTGTTCATAGGTTATATTTGTGTATATTTGCACCAAAATGTCTCTTATGGGACATTCCTACATTTCTACCTCGTATTCTAACTTTTTGAAAAACAGCGTTTGTTTGTTTTGAGATACTGAACGTTATTTTTCATTAATTCATTAGGCAGTGCAAATATAATAGAATATGTTCTAACAAAAAAACTGTTTTGTTAGAAAATATAGTAATTTGCCAAAAAACACTATGACAATAAGAGAGCGGGTTTTATACTTCCTTGAAAGTAAGTCGATTAGCAAATATCGTTTTTATAAAGAAACTGGGTTTTCGAATGGTTTTTTAGACAAAGATGGATCCATCGGAAGTGATAAGTGTGCTAAAATTTGCTATTGCTATCCAGAAATTAATCTTGAATGGCTACTTTTAGGTGAGGGCGAGATGCTCAAATCGGAAGTTAACCCACAAAAAACAGAATTGAAATAGCAGCTTCTACGCCAAGTCTTTTTGTCAACTATCCATCTCCAACATTACCCATCTCGCATCTTCAACCTCACTCCTATTCATTTAATCTCTCACTACCTCGCCCCCGATAGCTTTCGGAGATATTGAAGTGAAATAAGCTGATACATTCGACCTTCATTGCTTGTTCATAAACAAATAACACGCTTATATTATGCTTAATAAATGGTTATATTACGCACATATTACGTAAATAAATATCGTTTTACATTATATGTGCGTAATATGTGCTTTACATCTGCGTAATATCTGCGTAATATCTCCGAATGAAGCTGCAATGTAGAGGCTATGTACATACTGTAATTGGAAATTCTAAACCATTTGCTATTGCCTATTGTTATAATGCCAAAAATATTGTTTTTCAACAAAAAAAAACAGATTTAATCAACATGATTACAAAAACTAATTTCGGGGCAATGATATTTTTTCTTGCCTTTCATTTTCTAACAATACCAGCCCTAATGTCAAAAAAAAACAGCTTGAAAATGCTACAATTGGAGGAATTAACTATTGCACAATTGCAGCAAGGTTATGCAAATAAGTCGTTTACAATCAAAGATGTTGTGAAAGCTTATTTTGAACGAATTAATAAAATTGACGATAGTGGACCGCAGATCAATTCCATTATTATCACCAACCCCGATGCCATAAAAATTGCTGAAGCATTAGACCGCAAGCTGCAATCGGGCGAAAAGCTTAGTCCGCTTTTTGGTGTGCCCGTGTTGTTGAAAGATAATATTGACACACACGACCGTATGCCAAATACTGCAGGCTCGCGCGCTTTGATGCACTCTTTTCCTTTGGCGGACAGCTATGTAGCTAAACGTTTGCGCGAAGCTGGCGCAATTATTCTTGGCAAAACAAATTTGAGCGAATGGGCAAATTTTCGCGGACATTTATCTACAAGTGGTTGGAGCGGCGTAGGTGGACAGACAAAAAATCCGTACGAATTAAGTCGTAATCCTTGTGGTTCAAGTTCGGGATCGGCTGTGGCGGTGTCGGCAAGTCTTTGTATGATTGCTATTGGCACCGAAACCAATGGCTCCATTGTTTGCCCGTCGCACAGCAATGGTATTGTGGGAATTAAACCCACAGTTGGGTTGATAAGTCGTTCGGGCGTTATTCCAATTTCGTATACGCAGGACACACCGGGGCCAATGGCGCGCACGCTCACTGATGCCGTAATTGGTTTGGGCGTACTAACAGGTATAGATAATGCCGACGCAAAAACAATCGAAAGTAATGGAAAATTTGTAAGCGATTATACGCCTTTTCTTAAAAAAGGAAGCTTGAAAGGCAAAAGAATTGGCTTGTATAAAGCACCTTATGGCATTAATTATAAAGTAGATACCTTGATGAATGAAGCTGTGGATTATATAAAAAGTCAGGGCGCCGAAGTGATAGAGATTGAAAAAATTGAAGAGCAGGAAGTGGAAAATTTATCGTTCGAAATAATGCTGATGGAATACAAAGATGGGCTGAATAAATACTTTCAATCTTTGGGTAAAAATGCAGTTATTAAAAACTTGGAAGATTTAATTGCTTTCAACAAAAACGATTCGATAGAGTTGGCCTATTTTAATCAACTTTATTTAGAAATGGCTTTGACCAAGCCGAGCATCGACTCCGAAATTTACAAAGAAACGTTAGCCAAAATGATGGAGGGAAGTAGAAAAAATGGAATTGATAAAGTGATGGAGGAAAATAAGTTAGATGCCATAATGGCTCCCACTGGAACGCCGGCTTGGAAAACCGACTTGATAAACGGCGATAGTTTTCATTTTGGCACATCGTCGCCCACTGCACATGCAGGCTACCCGAACATTTCGCTACCAATGGGCCTTATCGACGGAATGCCGGTTGGTATTTCGTTTTTTGGCAAAGCATGGAGCGAACCTATACTTATTGAAATTGCTTACAGCTACGAACAAGGCACTAAACATCGCAAAGCGCCTACCTACAGAGAATAAGAAATACACATTTTTTTTCAAAAATTAGCTAATAAATTAAAATTTAGTTGTATACTTGCATTCTGTTTTGCGTGTTAATCCCTTATTACCCTTAAATCTCTTTTTTTAGAATACTGCTTGCATGAGAAATTCATTATTTCTATTTGTACTTTTGTCTATTTTCAATGCGTATGGCACTGACAATGAGAATGCTTCACTTCTCGATTCGTTAGATATGGTATTGTCGGAGAAACAAAAATATTTTGCCGAACGCGATATCCGTATTTTGGAGTTGGAGCGAAAAATTAAAAACTCAACTAACCCAACTGAAAGTTTCAATTTGATTGGAAGTATTTTTGAGGAACTAAAAAGTTACAATTTAGATACGGCTTTTTTTTATGTAAAACGCCGATTAGCATTGTCGGTAAAAGCCAATAATCCCGAATGGTTGCGCGAGTCGCAAATGAATTTGGCAGAAGTTTACTCCATAACAGGGATGTACAGCGATGCACTCGGAGTACTTAATAACCTACAAGTTAGCCCCGACCGCCTTACCTATTTCTATCATTTGCATCATGCCACCTATTTGCAACTCAAAGAATATTCGTTTGCCAAAACAGAAAAAGATAAATACACCCGTTTATCGCAAAACTATGTAGACAGTTTGTTGCGTGTAATTGCCCCGGGAACGCTCGATTATACTATGGTTAGGAGTATGAAACTCCGAAACAGCAATAAGTTGCCTGAGGCATTGGCAATTTTGCTCCCTTATATGACCAAACCCGACGTGCACGTGCATTCCAAAGCCATGTTGGCCGAAAACATATCGGAAATTTATCGCTTAATGGCAGATGTCGATAATCAGAAGAAATACCTCATTATTTCGTCGATAAATGATGTGAAAGCCGGTGTGAAGGAATTTATTTCACTGCGCAAACTTGCCACTTTACTTTACCACGAGGGCGATGCCGAAAGGGCTTATCATTATATAAAATATTCGATGGAGGCATCTACCGCCAGCAATTCGCGTTTCCGAATGTTGCAAACGGCACAGCTGTTCCCCATTATTGTAGACAGCTACGAAATGGAACTTAAACGGCGGCAGGATAGGCTTTATCTCTTAGTGTTGGGAATTTCTATTATGTTGCTAATTGTCTTAATTAGTGCATTTTACATTCGAAAGCAAAACTTAAAACTCCAAAAAGCAAAACGTTTAGTGGACGACCTTAACTCGCAACTTAAACAAGCCAACTCGGAGCTCAATGTAATAAATCAGAGTTTGAACGAATCGGCACACGTCAAAGAAGAATACATTGGCTATGTGTTTAATATGTGTTCCAATTACATTGACAAATTAGAGGATTTTCGTAAAAAAGTAAACCGGAAATTGCGCGAAGAAAAAGGAGCAGAACTACTAAAGCTAACAAATTCAGCCACTTTGATGGAGGATGAGTTGCGTGAGTTTTTACATAGTTTCGATACCGTGTTTTTAAATATCTATCCGCATTTTATCGACGAGTTTAATAAACTATTGCTGCCCGACAAACAAATTGTGCCCAAACAAGGAGAATTATTGACGCCCGAAATTCGGATATTTGCGTTGGTGCGCTTGGGAATTAGCGATAGCACCAAAATTGCGACGTTTTTGCATTACTCATCGCAAACGGTTTACAACTACCGTCTGAAAATTAGAAATAATGCCGTAGTTTCAAAAGAGGAGTTTAACACGGCAATTCAGAATATTGGCTTTATGGCATAAATCTTGACTGGAATAGGTAAAAATTGCCTTACTCTAATTGTAAAAACCACTTACTTTAATCGCCCAACTATCAAAACGTCATAATACTGTATATCAATTTAATAAACACATTTTTGCTTCTACTTTAGTTTACTTTTTATACTTACTATCTGTACAAAATTTGTTTTTTCGATATAGTTTTGCATCGTAATTTTAAATCGAAAAAAAATCATGAAACACTTTCGGGCATCACTCATATTGATTGTATTATTTGTGTTATCAAGCCTCTCGGCTCAAAAGATAACTTCGCCCAACGGCCAGCTCGAGATGCAATTCGAGCTCGATGGTTCGGGCACTCCTTATTATTCGCTTACCTACAAAGGCAAACAAGCTATTGGCAAAAGTAAACTTGGCTTTACTATTAAAGATGGTGCCAAAAATTTCGATAAAAACTTCACTATTATTTCGTCTAAAATAACAAATAGCAACACCAGCTGGCAACCGATAATGGGCGAACTCAAAACCATTGTTGATAACCACACCGAGTTAGAACTTCAAACAGTAACCGAAGGACAATTGATGTTAATTCGTTTCCGCTTGTTCAACGACGGACTTGGTTTTCGCTACGAATTTCCAAAACAAGAAAAAGTATATTGCTTCACTATTGCCGAAGAAATTACCGAGTTTAATTTAGTTGCCGACCACAAAGCCTATTGGATTCCAGGCGATTACAATGCCAACGAATACGCATACACCACCAGCAATATTTCTGAAATGCCAAGTCTGATGAAAAAAGCTACGCACGAAGTATTGGCACAAGTACCTGTAAAAGGTGTTTCTGCTTACACTCCTTTGATGCTCAAATCGAAAGCTGGTTTATATATTAATATTCACGAAGCCGCTTTGATTGATTTCCCCGGCATGCAACTCAATGTAGATGCTACCAACTTTAAATTAAGTGCGCACCTAACTCCTGACCCTTGGGGTGGAAAAGGCGATGTAACTACTCCATTCACAACACCTTGGCGCACTATTATTGTAAGCGACGATGCGCGTGAGATACTTGCTTCCAAAATGATTTTAAACTTAAACGAACCTTGCTCGTACAAAGATGTATCGTGGATAAAACCCGTAAAATACATTGGCGTGTGGTGGGAAATGTTTGTGGGACGTGGCACTTGGAACTATTCCGACGACACACATATTAAATTGGGCGTAACCGATTTTTCGAAACTCAAACCCAATGGTCGTCATGCTGCCAACACCGCAAATGTAAAAAAATACATTGATTTTGCTGCCAAACATGGTTTCGATCAAGTATTGGTAGAAGGTTGGAACATTGGTTGGGAAGATTGGATTAATGCTAAACGCGAACATTTATACGATTTTGTAACGCCTTATCCCGATTTTGATGTGAAAGCATTGAGCGAATATGGCAAACAAAAAGGAGTGCGCGTTATGATGCACCACGAAACGGGAGCTTCGGCAGTGGATTACGAACGACATATAAAAGATGCATTTCAGTTTATGAACGACAATAATTACAACGCCGTAAAAACCGGATATGTAAGCTACATACGCCCCAAAGGCGAATATCACGACGGGCAATGGATGGTAAATCATTACCGCCGGGTAGCCGAAACAGCTGCTAAATACAAAGTAATGGTAAACTCGCACGAAGCCATTCGTCCAACTGGACTGAATCGCACCTACCCAAACTGGATAGCACAGGAATCGGCTCGTGGCACCGAATACGAAGCAATGGGCGGTTTGGCACCCGAACATTCTACTATTTTGCCTTTCACACGATTGATGGGCGGTCCGATGGATTATACACCTGGCATTTTGCAAACCGTGTTTAGCTACTACGACCCAAACAATAAAGGACAGACAGGCACCACTTTAGCCAAACAATTGGCGTATTACGTAACTATTTACAGTCCACTACAAATGGCTGCCGATTTGCCCGAAAATTACGAACGTTTCAGCGACGCTTTTCAGTTTATAAAAGATGTAGCCATCGATTGGGACAATACGTGGATTCTGGAAGCCGAACCGGGCGACTATATTACAACTGCCCGCAAAACTAAAAACAAAGATGAGTGGTTTGTAGGGTCGATAACCGACGAAAATGCGCGTGTAGCAACTATCAACTTATCGTTTTTGCCCGCAGGTGCCAAATACGAAGCTACCATTTACGAAGATAGCAAAACGGCAAACTGGAAAACAAACCCAATGAGCTACAACATTCGGAAAATTAAAGTAAAGCCCAATCAGGTTTTAAAAATAAATATCGCCCCGGGAGGTGGTAGTGCAATCAAAATCAGCCCAATAACAAAATAATTACGAATTAACAATTAACCATTAATAATTATCTTTCAAACCTCTAAATTAAAATATAAATGAAATTCACAAACATGAAACAAAAAATCAGTATGTTTTTGTTTACTTTGATGCTACTGTCGATATCGATAACTGCTCAGGCACAAAAACTTACTATTACAGGCGTAGTGAAAGACGCACAAACGGGCGACCCCATTATTGGTGCCAACATCCTCGAAAAAGGAACTACCAACGGTACTGTTACCAACTTCGACGGACAATTCTCCATTTCGGCAGCTTCGAATGCCACTTTAGTAGTAAAATATGTAGGCTACACGGCCTTAGAAATGGCAGTAAACGGAAAAACTAATTTGGTGATACAGATGAAAGAAGATGCGATAGCATTGGGCGAAGTGGTAGCGATTGGGTATGGCGTACAGAAAAAAACCGACAAAACAGGGGCTGTTTCTAATGTAAAAGCAGAAGATTTGGGCAAAGGAGTATTGACCGATGCCATTCAAAGCTTACAAGGAAAAGCTGCTGGTGTGTTAATCACCAAAAAAGGTGGTGACCCAAACGGTGGTTTCTCTGTTAAAATTCGTGGTGCAAGTGGTTTCGAAGCTGGAACACAACCTCTTTATGTAATAGATGGTGTACCAGGAGCCGATCCTACCACAGTAGCTCCAGAAGATATTGATAGTTACAACATTTTGAAAGACGCCGCCTCCACAGCTATTTATGGTTCACGCGGTTCGAATGGCGTTATCATTATAACTACTAAAAAAGGAGATAAAGACAATGGTCAAATCCAATTTAGCACCACTTTGTCAGTTGAGCAAGTGGCCAATAAGTTAGATTTTCTAACGGCAGATGAGATTCGTAAATATGTAACTGACAATGGCTTAACTGCTGGTTTTATAGATGGTGGAAGTTCTACCGATTGGCAAAACGAGATTTTCAGAACTGGTTTTTCTCAAAACTATAATTTGAGTGCATCAGGTGGTAATGCGAAAAGCAATTACCATGCTTCGGTGAGCCAGTCGGAATGGATGGGTGTAATGAAAGGCACTTCTAAAAATCGTACAATTGGTCGTTTAAATATATCGCACAAAGGGTTGAATGATAAGTTGACACTTACTGGAAGCATTGCTGGTACCTTCGAGAAAAATGATTACGAAAGCTACGATGGCTTTGGTAAAGCAGATATTATCTATCATGCTTATTCGCGAAACCCAACCGATCCTATTTACAATGCAGATGGTAGTTTTTATCAATCCGAACGAGAATTTAATTACTCAAACCCTTTGGCTGTTATTCAGGATATTCAAAACACGCGTGATGCCAAGAAATTTTATGCTAACCTAAGAGCAGATTTAGAATTAGCTAAAGGCTTAATTTTTACTGCCAATACAGGATACACACGCAATGATAACGAAAGTTTCTATTTTCAACCTCGCGAATCGTGGATTACTACAACCAAAGGACTTGGAAGTCGCTCGTATGGAAATAGTTTTAATAAACTTTTCGAAGGTACATTAAACTATACCAAAGAATTTGGAGAAAATAGTTTGAATTTATTAGCTGGTTATTCGTATCAAGAAAATGGATACGATGGTTTTTCGGCTAATGGGCGCGATGCCTATACCGATTATTCCGAATCAAATCGACTTCAAGGCTTATTGGATGTAAAATCGGGTGATGTTTCTTCATACAAAGGAGATTCAAAATTAGTTGGTTTCTTTGGTAGAGCACAATATAATTTTGCATCAAAATACTATGCCTCAGCGTCATTACGTCGCGATGGTTCTTCACGGTTTGGCGACAATAACAAATGGGGTCTTTTCCCTACTGTAGCAATGGGTTGGAATATCGACCGCGAAAATTTTATGGAATCTATCGACTGGGTAGATCAATTAAAAGTAAGAGGTAGCTTTGGTGTTTCGGGAAATCAAGAAATTGGAGATTACAGAAGCCGAATTATGTATTATTCGTCGGGTACAGGCGTAAGTGTCGAAACGGGAGAGTCGGTTATCACATTTAGTCCTGCATGGAATCCAAATCCAGATTTGAAATGGGAAGAAACTTCTGAGACAAACATCGGCATTGACTTTGCAATTTTAAATTCAAGAATAAATGGCTCATTAGAAGTATATTACAAACAAACTAACGATTTATTAGGTTCTTATTCTGTACCTGTTCCTCCAAATTTGGCTTCACGCACTTTTGCCAATTCGGGAAGCATGGAGAATAAAGGGATTGAATTAAACTTACAATTTGCTGCTATCGATACCAAAAATTTGAAATGGAAAACATCGTTAACTGCTTCTCACAACAAACAGCAAATGTTAGATTTGGGCGAATATGCACCTCAAGATGGCGTTCGTAAAGAAGGATATTTAAGTGGACGTGGATTAATTGGCGATCAAAACTGGGTTACTGGGGTAATGGTGGGACAACCATTAGGCGCTTTCTATTTGCCAGTGTATGTTACAATGAACGAAGGCAGATTTATTTATAAATCTACAACCGGTGGTTATACCGACGAATTAGCATTGGCAAAACGTGAGATAGTAGGAAAAGCCTCACCCGACCTCGAAATTGGATGGTCGAATTCTTTGACTCTTTACAAAAATTGGACACTCGACTTTAGTTTCCGCTCTATGATTGGAAATGATGTATACAATGCAACACGCATGTTTTTTGATAACCCAACAAATTTACCTTCTCTCAACGCAATTCCAGATGCATTGATGTGGGCAGCCAAAGGAAGGAAAGATGGACCAAAAATCTCCAGTTATTATGTCGAAGATGGTTCGTTTGTACGATTGGATTATTTAACTTTAGGTTATAATTTGAATACTGCAAAATATAATAAATGGGTTAAAAATGCTCGCATTTCTGTTACGGCTAACAACTTATTTATTTTGACAGGCTACACAGGAATTGATCCGGAAACGTATGTAGATGGAATGGCATTTGGTATCGATCAATACAATGTTTATCCAAAAACACGTTCAATTTCTTTAGGAATTAATTTAACTTTATAATGTAATATATTTATGAAAAAGATTTTTTATATCACAATACTATCCATATTTGCAGTAAGCTGCACGGATTTAACTGAAAATGTATACGATGGTTTAGACGCATCGGTATATCCTGAAAATCCAACGCAAGTTGCCAATTTGACAACTGACGCTTACAAAAAATTAGGGAATTTGATTGACGATGGTGGTGCTTGGTATTTGGCACAAGAACTTTCGTCGGACGAACTATGTGCTCCAACTCGTGGTAGCGACTGGGATGATGGTGGCAAATGGCGCATTTTGCATCAGCATGGTTGGGAAACAGGAGCTAACGATTTTGAAGGCGTGAACAATATGTGGTCGGCAATGTGGAGTGGAGTTACCACTTGTAATATGACGAAAGAAATGTTGGAGCAAATGAATCAATCTGCTGCTATCAAATCAAAAATTGCTGAATTAGTTGCTTTACGCTCGTTTTTCTACTACATAATGATTGACAATTTTGGCAATGTTCCGTATTTAACATTGGCTAAAAATGCACCTGAAAAACCTCTTAAAGTTGCAAGAGCACAAGTTTTCGATAGTTTAACAACTTCGCTCGAGACATCGCTTAAGAATTTAGAGTTGAAAGACAGTAAATATATGGCTACTCGAAGCATGGCTTTTGCCACATTGGCAAAACTATATTTGAACGCCGAAGTATATACTGGCACACCTCAATGGGCAAAGGCGGAGCAATATTGCGATAGCATTATCAAAACTGGCTTTTATAATATGTCCGAAAAAGCGACTGATCCTTTTATTACCAATAATCAGAAAAATTCAGAAATTATTTTCTCTATTCCTTTCGACGAAGATGATTTTCAAGGTTTCAGAATTCACATGCGCACCTTGCACTATCAAATGAATTTAAAATTTGATATGCCCGTAGGTCCATGGAATGGTTTTGCTGCTACGAATCTTCATTTTGACAGGTACGGAAACGACGATTTACGCAAAAATGCTTTCTTTATTTACGGTAAACAATTTACGCCCGAAGGAAAACAAATTGAAGACGGAACTACAAAAACTCCATTGGATATAAATCCATTTATACCAGCTTTGAATCTTGATGCTACTTATACTCCAATTCAAGTGCGTATGTCGGGAGCTAGAATAGGTAAATACGAGATTAAAATGGGGGCTAAAGAAAACTTGAGCAACGATTTTGTTTTGTATCGCATTACCGATATTTACTTAATGAAAGCCGAAGCACAACTTCGCCAAGGAAAAGCCATTGATAGTGAAACAGTAACTGCATTGAATAAAATTCGGACACGCGCAGGTTTAACAGCCAATACTAACTGGGATTTATCGAAAATAGAGATGGAACGTTCGTTGGAACTCTTTGTAGAAGGCCATCGTCGTCAGGATCAAATACGTTTCGGAAATTTCTTGAAAGCATGGTGGGAAAAACCAGCAACAACAAAAACAAACATATTCCCAATTCCAAAATGGGCAATTGATGCAAACTCTAATTTAAGTTTATAATAAAATAATTTTCAATTAATTCTAATATCTAAAAACAAACAAACATCATGAAGAAAAATTTTTTAAAATTTATGTTTTTTGCTACTTTGGTAGCAGTGAGTTCATTTACTTTTACTTCTTGTAAAACAGATGATCCAGTAGTAGAAGAAGAAATCGTATTAGATGGATTCTATATTTCGGGTGAAGCAAGTGCTTTTGCAACTGTAACAAAAGCCGGACAAATGAAAGCCGCAACTGTTGAAAATGATAACAATAGTGCACGTGTAGGTTTAAACGAGATGTATATTGCATTGGAAGCCAACAAAACTTTCACAATTACGGAGGTTGCAGGAGCAACTAAAACTACTTATGGTCCTGGAACAGGTTTTGCCTCTGTAGAACAAGTTGCTGCAAACGATGAAATGGGTGCTACTATTCAAAAAGGTGCTTATGGTACTGGTGGAACGTTTAAAGTCCCTACAAGTGGTTTATATCATGTTGTAATTGACAAACAAACTACCACAGTTGTTATTTTGCCAGTTTCGAAATGGGCAATTATTGGCGGAGCTACTCCACTTGGATGGTCGGACAACGATTTGGCTATGGTAGGTGCGTTTAACAAAGATTCTATTGTATACGAAGTGAAAGATTTGACTCTTTTGGCAGGCGATTTTAAATTCCGCCATTCGGGAGCTTGGAAACAAACAATTGTTGCCGAACCAGTTATTAAAGTAAATACCAACTTTGGTGGAACAATGGATGCCTTAGTTGCAGGCGGTGGAAATATACCATTCTTGAAAGCTGATAATGGTAAATATACTGTTACTGCAAGATGGACAAAAGACAAAGGTATGCAATTTTCGATGGTTAAAACCGGAACAGTTGTAGTAGCTGAATATCCTGAAAATATGTATATTAATGGAGGTGATTTTGGTGGAACAGATTGGTTATGGACTAGTGCTGGTATTGTAACAATGAATCCTGTACACACACATCCTCATGCATTTTGGGCAATCGTTTATAGTACAGCAAATAGCGAATTTAAGTTTGCTCCTGGTAAAGAATGGAAAAGCGATTTTGGCGTAAGTGGTACAGCTACCGACGGAGTTTATTCTAAAGGTGGTGATAATGTGAAAATTACTACGGCTGGTTATTACATGGTTTATGTTGATTTGAAAGCTGAAAAAATTTCGGTAACTGCTCCTTCTGTTTATTTAATTGGAGATGTGGCACCAGATGCAACTTGGACAAAAGGTATAGCAGCAAATCTATTTACTGTAGATAATACTGCTAAAACAATAACTTCTCCTGCTGCATTGAAAGCTGGAAATATTAGAATGTATGCAACATGTCCATTGTCGCAATTGGATAGTCCAGCTGCTGACTGGTGGCAAATGGAATTTAATGTAATTAACAGCAAAATTGAATATCGTGGTAAAGGTGGTGATCAAGCTGCAGTACCAGTAACCGCTGGACAGAAAGCTGTACTTGATTTCTCAACTGGCGCTGGTAGTATTCAATAATATTGTTTAGGTTTATTGGTAAAGCGTAATCATCTAGGTTACGCTTTACTTTTTTAGAATTGCATTTTATTTCGTCGAAATAAATAATATCGTTATAACAATAGTATTTTTTATAAAAATCAATAGTAAAATCTTTGCTCAAAAATAAAATATCACTTTATGAATCAGATTAAAAATCTACTGTATATTCTCGTATTGTTTTTTGTTTTCACTTCCTGCAAAGAAGAAACTATTGTACCACCGGCACCAATAGCCGAAGGATTAAATTTTGTTCCTGTAGCTCCTGATGCTGATGGCGAACTAACTATTGTATTTAAAGCATCGGCAACTTCTGCTCTTTTTGGACATACGGGCGATGTATATGCTCATATTGGTGTGGTTACCGAAGGAACTTGGTATTTTGTACCTGCCGAATGGGCTCAGAATATTGAGAAATGCAAAATGACTGCCGATGGGGACAATGTGTGGAAATTGAAACTTTCGCCAACGATTCGTGAGTGGTTTAGTTCGGGCGAAACAGCTGTTAATAAAATTGGTGTTGTTATACGTAATGCCGATGGCTCTAAAAAGGGTGTAAATGAAGATACATTCATAACTGTTACCGACAGCAAATATGTAGGATTTAAGCCTGCTTCAATAAAAACTGGTACTTTGCCGACAGGTGTAAAGGAAGGTATCAATATTATCAATAATACAACTGTTACTTTGGTGCTTGCCGATAAAGACAAAAACGGTTCTCACAAGAATTTCGCCCACGTTATTGGCGATTTTAATAATTGGACATTAAGCAATACAGATAATTCGCAGATGTATCGCGACGACAATGCGGGCTGTTGGTGGATAACAATTAGCAATTTAGATGCTACAAAAGAGTATGGCTTTCAATACTATTTAGGTACACAAGCGGGCGAAACAGTTCGTTTGACCGACCCATATTCCAAAAAAATACTCGACCCCAATAACGATAAATATATTTCGTCGAGCACATACAACCAAAACATGGCCTACCCAAAAAGTGCTATTGGACAAGTTTCGGTATTTAAAATTCAACAAGATACCTACAACTGGCAAGTAACCAACTTTGTTATGCCGCCAAAAGAAAATATGGTTATTTATGAATTGTTGCTTCGCGATTTTACACTAGAAGGAAACATAAATGGTGCGTTACAACGATTAGATTATTTGAAAAACTTAGGAGTTACCGCCATTGAACTAATGCCAATTCAGGAATTTGATGGCAACAATAGCTGGGGATATAATCCTACCCACTATTTTGCCCCGGACAAAGCGTATGGAACGCCACAAATGTACAAGCAATTTATTGACGAATGTCATAAAAGAGGCATGGCTGTAATATTGGATATGGTTTTCAATCAAGCAACAGGCAATTGTCCATTTGTGAAAATGTATTGGGATGGTTCGAAAAACCGTCCAACGCCCAACAACCCATGGATGAACGAGCTTGCCCCCCACCCCTACAGTGTTTTCGAAGATTTTAACCATTCATACACTGGCACACGCAACTATTTCAAACAAGTATTGAAGTATTGGCTTACCGAATTTAAAATTGATGGCTACCGTATGGACTTAACGAAGGGATTTACTCAAAACCAAAGTACTGAATCCACAGCCAGCAATTACGACCAATCGCGCATTGATATTCTAACCGATTATTACAATGCTGCCAAAGAAACAAAACCCGATGTTTTATTTATTTTAGAGCATTTTTGCTCCAACACCGAAGAAACTGAACTCGCTAACAAAGGAATGTACCTGTGGCGAAATGTGAATTTCTCTTACTCGCAAGCTGCAATGGGCTGGAATGATTCGGGTGGATATGCCGACTTTTCAGGTATGTTTTACACACCAAACCGCTGGGTAGGATTTGCAGAAAGTCATGACGAGGAGCGAAACTTCAACAAAGCAAAATTGTATGGAAATGGCATCATAAAATCCGACTCTATTGCCCGTATCAATCGTGTGCCGCTAATTATTGCTTTTAATGTGCTTACTCAAGGACCAAAAATGATTTGGCAATTTGGCGAAATGGGTTACGATTATTCCATCAACGATTTTGGAGGCAGAACCAATGCAAAACCTTCGGCTTTTGGCTGGCTAAGTTTAGCACATCGCAAAAATGCTGCCGATAAAAGTGCTAAAGTTATCAATTTGAAAAAGAACTATCCAAACGCTTTTATTTCAGGATCATATACTAAAAATATTGGACAATCCGACTGGAATAACGGCAAACGTATTTCAGTTACTCACAGCGACTTGAACATGGTTATGCTTGGCAATTTTTTACCATCGGGCACACTTTCGATGAAAGCTGATTTTCATAAAACGGGTACTTGGTACGATTTATTCACTGGCGAAAGTATAACAGTATCTAACACCGATATGAATATTGATGTAGCTGGAGGAGATATCAAAATTTTTGTTGATAGAAAATAATCACAATTTAAAAATAAAATACGTATGAAAAAAATTACAATCATTTTAATAGCAGTTTTAACTTTAGGGCAATTTGTAGTTGCTAACGACCCTAAAGACGATATTATGTTACAATCTTTTGGCTGGGACGAAGCTGAACAGCCTAAAATAAAGGCTGCCGGTAATTTATATAAATTCATTTTATCCAAAGCAAGTGAGTGGAAATCAGTTGGCTTCGACATGATTTGGATGCCACCCCCAAGCCGTTCGTCGGGTGGAGTAGGCTATTTGCCTACCGAATTACATAATTTCAATTCGGGACATGGCAGCGAAGTTGATTTACGAGCTGCCACAGCTGCACTAAAAGCGAATGGAATGCATCCAATTGCCGATGTAGTGGCAAATCATAGAAGTGGAACAAGCGACTGGACAACTTTTACAAATCCTTCTTGGAGTTGTTCAACCATAACTTCGAATGATGAAGCTAATAATGGTTGGGTAGACTCACGCGGACCAAAACCTTGCGGGGCTAATGATACAGG